>JAETTR010000320.1 GCA_021768985.1 Bacillota bacterium | reverse complement strand
CTTTAAAAATTCCTTTTCTTCGGCGGCAATATGCATGACGATCTTGGTTCCGCGTGTTTCTTTATCGCAGTCGCCGATCGAATAAGTGCTGTTCCCGTCCGATTCCCAGTGTACGCCCGTCGCGCCGTCCCGATAGGATTTCGTAAAGATTTCGATCGATTCCGAGACCATATAAGCGGAATAAAACCCGAGTCCGAAATGTCCGATAATGCCGTCGCCGCCCGCCTTTTCGTATTTATCGACGAAATCCGCGGCGCCCGAGAACGCAATTTGCGTGATATAAGTTTCCACTTCCTCCGCCGTCATACCGATTCCGTTGTCCTCGACGGTGAGCGTGCCCGCTTTTTCGTCCGTCGTGACGGTAATTTTATAATCGTCCGCTTGGGCTTCGCCCAGATCGCAAAGCTTTTTCAGTTTGGTAATTGCGTCCGAGGCGTTCGCAACGATTTCGCGGAGAAAGATATCCTTTTCCGAATACAGCCATTTTTTGATGATCGGCATCATGTTTTCGCTTGAAATTTTAATGTTGCCCTGTTTTTCCATAATTCGTATACTCCTTTACAAGTGTTCGATTTATATATAACGAAAAAATCCGTCGATTAAACGGATTTTTTGCGATTACTTATTATTTTTTTCGGAAATTACTTGTTGTCGTCGGAGCCGAGCAGTTCCGCAATGGAAGCGCCGCCGAATCCGCCGTCGTTCCATTCTCTGTACTCGTCCTCTTCGCCATACTCGCTTACATTGCGGCTGCGTTTTCCGCCTTTCTTTCTGGGAGCTCTGCCGCCGTTTTCTTCGCGGTCATGACCGAAATCCATTTCGGGAGCGTCCTGCAACGCCTTGATGGAAAGGGTAATCTTTCTCTCCGCGGGATTGAACGCAAGTACTTTTGCGTCGATCTCTTCTCCGATCGTAAGCACGGAGGTGGGGTTCTCCAACCATTCGTGGGAAATCTGCGATACGTGAACGAGTCCGTCGATCCCCTTTTCAAGTTCTACGAATGCGCCGAAGGGTACGATACGAACGACTTTTCCGTGTACGATGTCGCCTTCCGCGTATTTTTCCGCTGCAAGATCCCAAGGCTGGGGCTGCAACTGTTTGTAACCGATCGAAACTTTTTTGTTTTCGCGGTCAACTTTCAACACTTTGAATTGGTAACGCTTGCCGATTTCAAGGACTTCCTTCACTTCCTTAACGCCCGTCCAGGACAAATCGGAAATGTGCGCAAGACAATCGAATCCGTTTACGGAAACGAACGCGCCGAAAGAGGTCGTTCTCTCTACCTTTCCTTCCACGATATCGCCGACCTGAATGGAATCGAAGAACGCGCCTTCCTTTTCCGCCTTTGCGGCTTCGCGCGCTTCCCGCTCCGCTTCGAGGATCACGCGTTGGGAAGCAATGATTTCCTTTCTGCGCTCTTTGCGGATTTCAATCAATTTCAAACGAAGCTTTTTGCCGGTATATTTTTCGAGATCCTTTACGTAGCCCGCGCGGATCTCTCTTGCGGGAACAAACACGGGATAGGTGCCGAGCTCGGCGGTCAAGCCGCCTTTGTTGAAGCCCGTGCAGACTACGGTGAATTCCTTCCCCGCTTCCACGTCCTGAAGCAGCGCTTCTTCTGCCTTTACCTTTTTGACGGCTTTTTCGGAAAGTTTTACCTTGGGCGAAGTTTCCACGACCATTGCGTCGATGTTCTGTTCGACTTTTGCGG
>JAETTR010000319.1 GCA_021768985.1 Bacillota bacterium | reverse complement strand
CGGCAGCCAGGGACACGCGCACGCGCTGAATTTACGCGACAGCGGCGTACGGGTCATCATCGGACTGCGGGAAGGCGGCGCAAGCTTCGCAAAGGCGAAGGAAGCGGGATTTACCGTATACTCCGTCAAGGAAGCGGCGGAGAAAGCGGATATCATCATGATGCTTACGCCCGATGAGAAGTCGGCGGACATCTATCGCGAGAGCGTTGCGCCCGCTTTGAAGAAAGGAAAATACCTTGCGTTCGCGCACGGGTTTAACATTCATTATAAGCAAATTGTTCCGCCCGAGTTTGTAAACGTATTTATGATCGCGCCCAAAGGTCCCGGTCATACGGTGCGGAGCGAATACGTGGAAGGGCACGGCGTTCCCGATCTCGTGGCGGTCTATCAGGACCCCGCGGGGGATACCATGGACATTGCGCTCGCCTACGCGCTCGGGATCGGCGGCGCACGCGCGGGCGTGCTCGAAACGACCTTCCAATGCGAAACGGAAACCGACTTATTCGGCGAACAGGCGGTGCTCTGCGGCGGCGTAACGGCGCTGATGAAGGCGGGCTTCGAAACGCTTGTGGAAGCGGGCTACGATCCCCGCAATGCATACTTCGAATGCATCCACGAAATGAAGTTGATCGTCGATCTGATCTATGCGGGCGGGTTCAAGAAAATGCGTTATTCCGTATCCGACACAGCGGAATTCGGCGATTACGAAACAGGCAAGCGGCTGATCACCGACGAGACGAAGAAGGAAATGAAAAAGGTGCTCGAAGAGATTCAGGACGGCACGTTCGCTTCCAAATGGATTTCCGAAAACAAAAGCGGAGGGCGCGCGCACTTCATCGCATGCCGCGAACGGGAAGCAAAACAACCGCTTGAAAAGGTGGGCGAAGAGCTACGAACCCTGTACTCCTGGAACAAAGAAGACAAATACAGCGAAACGAAATAAATGCAGAATGAAAATCCCCGAGCAATCGGGGATTTTTTTAAAAAATACTTAATTTTTCCAAAAAAATTTTAAATTGGGTCTTGAAAGTCTGCGCAATATATAGTATAATAAGGATTGTAATTACGGAACGGGTGGTATCAGGGGGCAATCGTTCCGATATGATAAGGAGTTTCTATGAAGAAAGGCGAAAATACACCTGCGGAACAGACGACGGATTTTCCGTTATATCTGTACCATCACGGAAAGAACGATCGGATCTACGAGCTCTTCGGCGCGCATAAGGAAAAGCGCGAGGGGAAAACGGGATACGTCTTCCGCGTATGGGCGCCGCATGCGCGGAGCGTTTCCGTCGTAGGGGATTTCAACGGTTGGAACGAGGATGCGCACGTGATGAACCGCATGGTCGACGGAGAATCCTACGAACTGTTCATTCCCGGAATCAAACAGTTTGATACTTATAAGTATTGTATCACCGCGCAGGACGGCAGGAGATTCATGAAGGCGGATCCGGTTGCCTTCCATGCTGAAACGGCGCCCGCAACCGCCTCGAAGGTCTATGATCTCGAAGGATACGACTGGCAGGACGGAGATTATTTTGAAAAGAATTCTCAAAGGAGCGTCTATTCTTCGCCGATCAATATATACGAAGTCAATCTTCTTTCCTGGAAGCGGCACGAGGACGGCAACTTCCTTTCCTATCGCGATCTTGCAAACGAACTCGTTCCGTATGTAAAGGATATGGGATACACGCATGTGGAGTTTATGCCGGTTA
>JAETTR010000318.1 GCA_021768985.1 Bacillota bacterium | reverse complement strand
GGCGATGGCAGAAAGCTCGTCGGCTTCGCTCGACGATTTGATTGCGGCGGTATCCTCTAAGGGCGGAACGACGGTCGCCGCGCTCGACAGCTTTGCGCAAGACGATTTCGCGGGGAGCGTGCATCGCGCGGTCGCCGCGGCGGTTCGGCGCGCCGAGGAGCTGGCGAAATGAGCGGTTTGAAGCGGGTTACGCTTTATACCGACGGCGCGTGTTCGGGCAATCCTGGCGCGGGTGGCTGGGGTTGCGTGCTGATATGCGGCGGGAACAGACTTGAGCTTTCGGGCGGCGAGGCGGAAACGACGAACAACCGCATGGAGCTTACGGCGGTTATTCAGGGGCTCGAACGGCTGAAATATCCCTGCCGTGTGGACGTATACAGCGATTCCGCATACGTTGTCAATGCGTTCGTGCAAAACTGGTTAGAGGGTTGGGCACGCTCGAACTGGCGCAAGGCGGACAATAAGCCTGTTTTAAACGACGATCTGTGGAAGCGTCTGCTTGATTTGACGCGGGTACACGAAGTCGTATTTCATAAGGTAAAAGGGCACGCCGACAACGAACTGAACAACCGTTGCGACGAGCTTGCCCGCGGCGGAATCGAAAAAAACCAAACAAAGCCTTGATAATCTTACGAATTCTGTATATAATATATAAGGAATACGCGGGAGGCAAATTATGACGAAACCAATCAAAACCGGCGTTCATATCGTCTGTATGTCGCTTGCCGCGATTTTATTGCAGGTATTTCTTGTATTATGCCTTGTTTTTTTTCGTGAAAAGTGGAGTTTGCCGCTCTATATCGGCGTGCTGACCGGCAGCACGATTCTGAACGTGGCGGCGCTTACGGTCGATATCGTTTTTTACTGTTTGCATAAGGAAGTCGTCTATAAAAGCTGTATCACGCTGTACGTGCTTCTTGTGTTCTTCGCGATCGGGTTTTATGTACTGCTTCGCACGGGCTTTCTAGAAATCCTGCGCGATAAGGACAGCTTCGAGGAGTATTTAAAGCGCACGGGCGGGTTCATGACCGCAATGTTCATTCTCCTGCAATTTTTGCAGGTCGTGATATTGCCGATTCCGAGCACGGTGACCGTCGTAGCGGGGAGCGCGCTCTTCGGCGCGTTCTGGGGCAGTGTGTACAGCCTGATCGGAATCGTCATCGGATCACTCGTTGCGTTCCTGATCGGGCGGTACGCGGGGTATCCCGTGGTCGCCTGGATGATAGGGAAGGAAACGCTCGACAAATGGCTGAAAAAAATTAAAGGCAAGGATAAGCTCTTGCTCTCCGCCATGTTTCTGCTTCCCGTGTTTCCGGACGATATCCTCTGTTTCGTGGCGGGAATTTCGTCTATGTCAATCTGGGCGTTTCTTGCGGTAATTCTGATTTCCCGCGTGCTCGCCATTTTTATGACGAGCTATTCGATTACCTTAATTCCGCTCAATACGTGGTGGGGAATTCTGACCTGGGCGATTATGTTTGTACTGATCGTAATTTTATTTGTATTTCTTTATAAAAAATCCGATCGGATTCTCGGTTGGTTTGAAAAGAAATTTCACCGCGAAACGCGGATCGAAAGCAAGCCGAAGTCCGACGAATTTCAAATCGAAGTGGTCGATCCGAACGGCGCGATCGTGACGAAAGGGGTGAAAAAACAAGACGAAAACGATGCGGAAAAGCATTGAATCCGGCGCGCTTGCGTCGGATTTTTTCTTCTTGATCGGGC
>JAETTR010000317.1 GCA_021768985.1 Bacillota bacterium | reverse complement strand
CCGTGGGAGATTGTTAAAATTCATCAAATGATGAATTTTTGCTTATTATATCACCACAAATGCTGAAAGTCAATACTTTTTTCAACATTTGTGGTATTTTTTAAAAAAAGTGAGGCGGTTAACTTGTTTTCTGATGTTTTAAGAGATTTACGTAATGAAAAAGGCTGTACGCAAACAGAAGTTGCAAGAGCGTGCGGAGTCAGTACGCAATGCATAAGCTCCTTGGAAATGGGCACACGGAATCCGACAGGGAGCACATTGACATCGCTCGCGGATTTTTTTGGTGTATCAACCGATTACCTACTTGGTCGTGAAGATCTCGGTTACGTTACCGTGCAATCTTCCCCTGCCATTCCCCGGCTTACCGAAAGCGAACGGTATCTGCTCGAATGGTTCCGCGCGCTCCCTTCGGAAGAAGCTCGCCGCTCTTTCCTCTCGTTTATCCAATCCGATAAAAAATCTGCCACCAAAAGAAATTGACAGTTCGCGCGATTTATTCGTACCCTTTATGTTACTATTTTCATTCAGGGGGTACTATGGAACACAAAAGCGAACTCGACCGCGTGGAATTTTTAATGCGGTACTTTATGGATTGGTGGACGGAGCTCCACGAAGCAGAACGAAAAATCGATCCGATCGATTACGATACGATTGACGGCACGCCGATCATTCCGACCGAATACGCCCGCAGGCGTTTTTCCGATCTAAAACAACAATGCACGACAAACGCCCCTTCGAGAAATCTCGAAGGGGCGCAACAACCTGATAGTGAAATGAAATCCCGAGTCGAAGCGTCTTTTTATTCAGAGGAGGAAATAGAAAGAATGCCAAAACTCAAAGACGGGCGTTTCCGAATTACCAAAGACGGACTGTGGCAAGTACGGTACCGTCGCGACGGATACGATATACAGTTTACTTGCAAGCAAAAAAAAGTAGTAGTAGACCGATTCCGAGCATGGGTGCAGAGCGTAAATGAAACTAACAAAGCCGTTCAGCCCAAAAAGAAGTATGCTTTCATCGAATTTACGGAATGGTATTTCGAGAACGTGAAGCGCGTGAACGTAGAAAAACAGACCTACGAAACACAGCACCGGTGCGCCGAGTTGCATATTTATCCGATTTTCGGCGAGCTGACTATGCGGCAGATCACGCCGGCGAAATGCCAAGAGCTTTTAAACGGATTGCTAGCGCAGGAGAAAGGAAGAACGGCGGAAGCTGTAAAGTTTCTGCTCGGCGAGATCCTGCACGCCGCCGTCGGACAAAAGTATATCGCCGAAAATCCCATGCAATACGTGAAGATCCCGCGGCATATCCGAACAAACGGCACCGCACTCTCCCTTGGCGAAGTCGCCGACTTTCTCCAAACCTGCGAACGATCTCCTTACCGAAAGCAATTTGCCGTGTATCTTTATACGGGAATTCGGCGCGACGAGCTTCATAGCCTACAAATCGAAGGCGATTTTATCAGCGTAATATGCGGTAAATGTCGAAAAGGACAAAGAAAACGCAGGCGGAAAATTCCGATTCCGCCCGCACTTCGCCCCTTTCTTCCCCTATCGGCGGGAGAACTCGCAGTGAAAAACGACGTTTTGACGGGAAATTTTAAAAACCTATGCCCGGCGCACCACTTGAACAATCTGCGGCATACTTATATTACCCGTTGTCTTGAATGCGGAATTTCAAAGACTTTGGTAGACGTCTGGACGGATCATATTGATAAAAAAGAC
>JAETTR010000004.1 GCA_021768985.1 Bacillota bacterium | reverse complement strand
GGGCGTGTAGTTTATCGTGCACCCGTCTCCGTCCCAATATCCGCATTCTTTCGCACAGTTCCACATGGCTCACTCCTGCAAAATCTTTTCTGCAAGTTCGTAAGCCTTGCGCGCCGCCTCTTGATTGACTACCTGTACGCCCAGCTTGCCGTCGCCGATAAGCGCGCCGCTCACTGCTTTGGCGAGATCAATAGCATTTTTAGACCATTCAGTTTCCTGCAACTTCATTTGCGCCCGCAGGCTGATGATCGTTTTTTCCAGCCCAAGCACCTCGGGGTTTTTCTCGGCTTCTTTCATTTTCATGCTTTTACCTCCTACTATTCATAAATTATGAATAGTATATCACGCATATTCACAAAAAGTCAACACTTTATGCCAAAAAAGTTCCCGTAGCTGTTCATTTTTTGTTAATATTAGGTGGAGGTATGTTATGAAAAATGAACAATTAAATAAATTGATTAAATTAGCGCAAGGAGAAAGGACGCAAAATCAATATGCTTTACATTGTGGCGTGAGTTCTTCCGCCATTACTCATGTTTTGGAGGGAAAGAACAGACCATCTCCAAAGTTTTTGCAACAGCTCGCGGATAAAGCATATAATGGGGTTACATTTGAAGATTTGATGAAAGCGTCCATTTCTCCTTTCATATTAAACGATTTGCCAATTGCCGCAACAGAGCGCGCGGCAGGGTGGAGCGATACGGCGAAAGTATCCGTTACTCCTATTGAATTTGATATGTTGCAAGTTTTTCGGGAAGTTGGTAAAAAGTATGGCGAGGAATCGCAAAGAGCGGCGATATCCATGCTTGAAAACACGCTTGGATTAAAAAAATGAAGGAAATAACATTCGAGAAATTTGGCGGTTCGCCCACAAATCGAAGTCCATAGTTGCTATCCTAAATGTGCGCCTTTTGTGGTGATAATTTTTTAAGGAGAGCACATTTGAATCAATCGGAAAGATTGTTGTATTTGAGCGCGCAACTCATGCTGTTAAACATGAGTGACGGACAACAAAAAAAGGAGAAAATCGAAATGATTTCCTCCGAGCTTGCCGCCGTTCGGCGGCAAATGGAAGCAGGCGGGGAACAATTCGCCCCGCCTGTTTCTGAAAATTGTGTGGACGGTTTTGTGAAATTCACGAAAAAGGAGATTTCACAAATGCCTTCAAGGTTTAGAAAGTTATTCGTTCTCGGCGGGTGTACTGTTCGCGGCTATAAGAGAATCAGTAGCACGCGCGGGAACAAGCAAGTTATCAATTATGAATTGCGTTGCCGAAGCGAAGGTTATAACATTTACGCTTCGAGCAATAATTTCGAGAAAGCAAAGCAAAAGTTTTTGGAAACGTTAAAGGCGACGGAAGAGGGCACGCGGCTCCCCGAAGTTCCCGTTACGTTTCATTCGTTCTCCATGTATTACTTCGAACACTTTCGCGGAAAGAGAGTCGCGGTTCGCACAATGCAATGCGATCTTGCTCGTTATAAGCGGTGGTTGCAACCGTATTTCGGAGAAATCCTACTCAAAGCGATCACGCCCGTACGGTGTCAATTATTGCTTGATGACATTGCGGCGAAGGGATTCGGTAAAACAACGGACGAAGTTCATTCCCTAATGAGCGTAATTTTTAAGGCGGCAATTCTGCACGGTATTATTCAGCGAAACCCGCTTGATCTTGTCGTTCATCAGGAGCATGATCGCAAACACGGAACAGCACTGACGAAGGACGAGGAAAAGCGATTGCTTGACGAGGTCAAGGGGACGGAGTTTGAAATCCCTTTCGCGATTGCGCTTTATACAGGTTTGCGCCCGAATGAATACGATACGGCAAAAGTAGAGGGCGATTTCGTTATGGCGGTAAACAGTAAAAGAAAGACAAAACGCATAGAGTATAAAAAAATTCCGATTTCGCCCATGCTTCGCCCTTTCCTTAATCCGCTTTCCGCCGAACTTAACTTTCCTTGTTACAAGCGTATGCGGGAAAAATTCATCAAAATTCTTCCCAAACATATTCTGTATGACTTACGGACGACATTCTATACGCGCTGTAAAGAATGCGGAGTTGATTCTGCCGCCCGTGATGAGTTCGTAGGACATTCCCTCGGAAAGCTCGGGAATGCCTACACGGATTTATCAGACGAATTTCTTTTAAGGGAAGGAGCCAAACTTTCATATTGATTTATGCGACGATTTTTGCGACAAAACGTAAAAAATAAGCAATGAAACATTCAGTTTAGCACGAAAAAAAGCCCGTTTTGGGGTGTTTTTCCTCAAAAACGGGCAATTTTGGAGCAGGAAACGGGAGTCGAACCCGCCGGAATCAGCTTGGGAAGCTGACGCCATACCGCTAGGCGATTCCTGCATATGAAGTTTGTAATGGCGGCAGCTTCCGCTGTCCCGCCGAAGGCGGCACGAGGGCAAAGCCCGAAGTACGCCATACCGCTAGGCGATTCCTGCATATGAAATATAGGCAGTTTTATTCCGCAAAAGCATCTCTATTATATCGGAATCTTTTTTCTTTGTCAAGCGCAAATTTCGTATATTTGGTTAAGATTTTCGCGATACTTTGGAAAATTTCGGGCAAAGCGTTTTTTCTTTACAAAATCTTGCAAAA
The DNA here is from genome assembly GCA_021768985.1 of Bacillota bacterium. Classification (GTDB taxonomy): domain Bacteria; phylum Bacillota; class Clostridia; order Christensenellales; family Borkfalkiaceae; genus Gallimonas. The sequence goes on along the minus strand of JAETTR010000004.1, from coordinate 19,543 downwards.
GTGATATACTTACGCCGTATGAAAATTTACGCGATCAGCGATCTGCACCTCTCGGGGCTTGCGAGCAAACCGATGGACGTGTTCGGCAGCGAGTGGGAAGGGCATTTCGAAAAAATAAAATCCGATTGGCGGGAAAAGGTCCGTTCCGAGGACATCGTATTGCTCGGCGGAGATACTTCCTGGGGAATGAAGCTCGAGGAAGGAATGTACGACGTTGCGTCGCTCGCGGAGCTTCCCGGGAAAAAAGTGTTCGTCCGCGGGAACCACGATTTTTGGTGGAGCGGAATTACGCGGGTCCGCGCGGGCGCGCCCGACGAAAGCTTTTATTTTCTGCAAAACGATTGCGTCAGGTTCGGAAACGTGGTAATCGCGGGTTCGCGCGGCTGGACGAGTCCGGGCAGCGCCGATTTCACCGAACACGACAACGCGCTGTATCTGCGGGAAGCGGAGCGGTTTCGGCTCGCCTTTCAGGAGGTGAAAAAACTGCGCGAAGAGGGGGATACTCTCGTCGTGCTCATGCATTATCCGCCCATGGGGATCAAGCAGGAGGAAACGTTATTTACGCGTCTGTTCGAAGAAAACGGTGTGGATAAAGTGGTGTTCGGGCATCTGCACGGCGCGGCGTATTTTCCCCTGCGGCTGGACAAGAACGGGATTCGCTATTACCTGACTTCCTGCGACAAGACGAAATTTTCTCTTACGGAAATCGGGTGAATTTCCTTGACAGAATTCTCCCGTTTTGGTATACTGAAAAAAACGAAAACGAAAGCGGTGGCGGAACTATGCGTCTGAAAAAAATTACCGAACAACCGATATGCGAAGTCTTGTGGCGTTGACCGCAGGACTTTTATTTTTATTTTTGGATCGAGGTATCTATGGTTCGTAAAGATTTATTGGGATTGAGAGAGTGCGAAGCGGAGGAGATCGACGAGATCTTAACCGAAGGGCTGGACATGAAGCGGCTGTTGAAACAGAACGGTAAGAGTCTGCCCTATCTGCGCGACAAGTCGGTGACCATTCTCTTTTACGAAAACAGCACCCGTACGCGAAGCAGCTTCGAGCTCGCCGCCAAATACATGGGCGCGAAGGTGGTGAACATTTCCGCGTCCTCTTCTTCGGTGCAGAAGGGGGAAACGCTCGTGGACACGGGCAAGACGCTCGATGCCATGCGGAACGATTTTATCGTCATGCGGCACCCCATGGGCGGCGCGCCCCGACTGCTCGCGGAGACGGTAAAGGCGCACGTCGTGAACGCGGGCGACGGCATGAACGAACACCCCACCCAGGCGCTTCTCGATATGCTCACCATGAAGGAGAATTTCGGGAAAATCGAGGGCTTAAAGGTGGCGATTCTCGGCGATATCCGCCATTCGCGTGTGGCGAAGAGCAACTTGTTCGGACTGAAAAAGCTTGGCGCGGAAGTGACGATGTTCGCGCCGCGCACGCTGATCCCCGCGGAGATCGGCAAGCTGGGCACAAAGGTCTGTTCCTCCCGCGAAGAGGCGGTCGAGGGAGCGGACGTCGTGATGGGGCTTCGCATTCAGCTCGAGCGGCAGCACGGCGGGAACTTTCCTTCGCTCGGCGAATACGCGCGCTACTACGGCGTGAACGACGAAGTGATGAAGTACGCGAAAAAGGGCGCGCTCGTCATGCACCCCGGTCCCGTCAACCGCGGCGTGGAGCTCACGAGTGGGCTGATCGACGGCGAAACGAGCCGCATCGAAGAGCAGGTGCTCTCGGGCGTGGCGGTGCGTATGGCAGTTCTGAAATTGTTGTGCGGAGAGTGAAGAAATTATGATTTATCGGAACGGAAATATTCTGATCGGAAACAAACCGAAAAAAGCGGATATCCGCGTGGAAAACGGGAGGATCGCCGAGATCGCGCCGGACTTACGGGGCGAGGGGATCGACCTGCACGGTCTTACGGTGCTGCCCGGGCTGATCGACATGCATGTGCACCTGCGGGAGCCCGGCTTCGAGCGCAAAGAGGATATCGCGAGCGGAAGCCGCGCCGCCGTCAGGGGCGGGTTTACGCAGGTCTGCTGTATGCCCAACACCAAACCCGTCACGGACAACAAGGTGGTGGTTTCCTATATCTTAAACCGAGCGAGGGAAGTGAATTTGTGCAAGGTCCGCCCGATCGGCGCGATCACCGAGGGGCAGGAGGGCAAGAACCTCGCGGCGATCGGCGCAATGAAGGCGGCGGGGGTCGTCGCGCTTTCCGAGGACGGCAAGAGCGTGCTCTCCACGAAGATGATGGCGAACGCCATGCAGTACGCGGCGGACTTCGGATTGAAGTGTCTGTGTCATTGCGAGGACTCCTCGCTCGTGGACGGCGGCGTCGTGAACGAGGGGTACAACTCCACGCTCACGGGCTTAAAGGGGAGCATCCGCGCGGCGGAGGATATCATCATCGCGCGCGAAATCTGCCTTTCGGAAAGTCTGGATATCCCCGTGCATATCTGCCACGTTTCCACGTACAGCGGAGTGCAGCTCATTCGCGAAGCCAAGGCGCGCGGAGTAAAGGTCACGGCGGAGACCTGTCCGCACTACTTCACCCTGACGGACGACGTGATCCGCACTTTCGATACGAACACCAAGGTAAATCCTCCCATTCGCGAGGAGAAGGACCGCCTTGCGGTGATCGCGGGATTGAAGGACGGCACGCTCGACTGTATCGTAACCGATCACGCCCCGCACCACGAGGACGACAAGCGGGTGGAATACGATCTCGCCGCGTTCGGGATCAGCGGGCTGGAAACCTCGTTCGCGCTCTCTTATACGGCGCTCGTCAAGACGGGCGAACTCTCGCTACGGGAACTTACGGAGAAGATGAGCCGCAATCCCGCGCGCACGCTCGGGTTGGAGGGCGGCGTGCTCGAGGTCGGCGCGCCCGCCGATTTTACCGCCGTCGATTTGAACGAGGAATGGACAATCGATCCCGCCGAGTTCGCATCCAAGGGCAGGAACACCCCGTTTGCGGGCAGAAAGGTTTACGGAAGAGTCAAATATACCGTCGTGGACGGCGAAGTGAAATACGAGGAGAAATGACATGATTACGGATAAACTGCTGGAAAAAATCATCGAAAAGCAGAATCCCGTCTGCGTGGGGCTGGATACGGTGCTCGAATATCTGCCCGAAGAGCTCGCGGGCGGCGTTTGCGATTTCGCGGGCGCGGCTTCGGCGATTCTCGGATTCAATAAAGGAATCGTCGACGCGACGTGCGATATCGTGCCCTCGGTCAAGATTCAGATCGCCTGTTACGAGCAGTACGGCGAAGCGGGAATCAAGGCGTTCAACGATACGATCGCCTATGCAAAAAAGAAGGGGCTGATCGTAATCGCCGACTGCAAGCGCAACGACATCGGCTCCACCGCCGAAAAATACGCCAACGCCTATCTCGGCGAAACGCCGTTGAAGGAGAAGCGGGCGGCGGTGTTCTCCGCCGACTTTTTGACGGTGAACGGCTATCTCGGTTCGGACGGGATCCTGCCCTTTACCGACGCGTGCAAAAAGTACGACAAGGGGATTTTCGCGCTCGTCAAGACGAGCAATCCCTCCTCGGGAGAATTGCAGAATTTAAAGCTCGCCGACGGCCGCACCGTGTACGAGTGCATGGGCGACATGGTGGAAAAGTGGGGAGAGGACTCCCGCGGGAAGTACGGCTATTCCGCCGTGGGCGCCGTGGTCGGCGCGACCTATCCCGAAGAGGCGAAGATTCTGCGCGCGCGTTTGCCGCACGCCCTGTTTCTGGTGCCGGGGTACGGCGCGCAGGGCGCGAATGCGGAGATGCTGAAAAACTGCTTCGATCGGAACGGGCTCGGCGGAATCGTGAACAACTCCCGCGGCATTCTGACGGCTTATAAGAAACGGGGCGGAAATTACGCCGAAGCGGCGCGCGCCGCCGCGCTCGACATGAAGGCGGACCTCCTGTCCGTATTGGGGGAGATATGCGCGAAGTAACCGCAACCATACTCGAAAACAAGCAGATCGCGGAAGAGATCTTCGCGCTCACTTTTGCGTGCGAGGAAAAGATTCCCGTCCGCGCGGGTCAGTTTTGCATGATCGGCGTGGGCGCGCACCCGTTGCGCCGCCCCATCGCCGTGTGCAAGGCGGAGGGCGAACGCGTCACCGTATGCTACCGTTTAAAGGGCGAGGGAACCCGCACGCTCGCTTCCGAATACAAGGCGGGGGAGAAGCTCTCCGTGCTTCTTCCGCTCGGCAACGGATTTACGCTCGATAAAAAACAGAAGAAGATCGCGATCGTGGGCGGCGGCGTGGGAATCTTTCCCTTGATCTCGGCGATCCGCGAATTTTCCGACCGCGAGATCCGCGCCTATATGGGCTTCCGCAACAAAGCCGCCGTCTGCATGGAATACGAAATGCTGCGCGCGGACAAGCTCGTGATTTGTTCGGACGACGGAAGCGCGGGTTTTTGCGGCACTTCGGTACAGGCGTTCAAGGAGGACCTCTTCGGCTTTGCACCCGACGCGGTGCTTGCCTGCGGACCGACGCCCATGCTCCGCGCGTTAAAGGCGGCGGTGAAGGGAACGGGGATTCCGACCTACGTTTCTCTGGAAGAGCGCATGGGCTGCGGAATCGGCGCCTGTCTTGTGTGCACCTGCAAAAAAGAGGACGGCTCGCGCGCGCGGGTGTGTAAGGACGGACCGGTATTCGAAATCAACGAGGTGGAACTGTAATGGCGGATTTGAGAGTGACGCTCTGCGGAAAAGAGCTGAAAAACCCCGTGATTCCCGCGTCGGGAACGTTCGGGTTCGGCAGAGAGTTTAACGAAATATACGACATCTCCGTGCTCGGCGGCGTGTGCACGAAAGGGCTCACGCTGGAGCGGCGGGCGGGAAATCCCGTGCCCCGCATTGCGGAGAGCCGCGGGGTGATTTTAAACGCAGTGGGCTTGCAGAACCCCGGCGTGGAAGCCTTTATCGCCGAGGATCTGGAATGGCTGAAAAGCAAGACCCGCGTGTTCGCCAACGTGGCGGGGAGCACGCTCGAAGACTATGCGGAGATTTGCGGAAAGCTCGACGGGCTCGTCGATTTTATCGAATTGAATATCTCCTGTCCCAACGTAAAGTGCGGGGGAATGGCGTTCGGAATCAAGCCCGAAACGATCAAGGCGGTGACGCGGGCGGCGAAGTCGAGCTTGAAGCAAACGCCTTTGATCGTGAAGCTTTCGCCCAACGTGGAGAGCATACCGCTCAACGCGCGGGCGGCGGAGGAGGGCGGCGCGGACTGCCTGTCGCTCGTGAATACGTTTACGGGCATGGCGATCGATATCGAACGCAGAAAGCCGATTATCGCCAATAACACGGGCGGCGTTTCGGGCGCGGGGATCAAGCCGATCGCCGTGCGCATGGTCTACGAGGCGGCGCACGCGGTCGAAATCCCCGTAATCGGCATGGGCGGAATCACCCGCGCGGAGGACGCGATCGAATTTCTGCTCGCGGGGGCGACCGCGGTGCAGGTCGGCACGCAGAATTTTACCGACACGCTCGCCTGCCCGAAGATCATAGAAGGGTTAAACGCATGGTGCGATTCGCACGGCGTAAACAAGCTTTCCTGTCTTACGGGAAAGCTGGAACTGAATTAAAATGCGAGGAGAACGAAATGCTTACTTACAAACAGCGGTTTATTAAGTTTATGGTCGAAAACGAGGTGCTTTGCTTCGGCGATTTCACCTTAAAGAGCGGGCGGAAAGCGCCCTATTTCATCAACGCGGGCAAGTACCGCACGGGTTCGCAGATCGCCGCGCTGGGCGAATATTACGCGGAGTGCTATCTCGAACACGGGGTGCGGGCGGATACCTTGGTCGGACCCGCGTACAAGGGGATCCCGCTTGCGGTTTCCACCGCGGTTGCGCTTGCCAAAAACCACGGAACGGACGTGGGGTTCTGCTTCGACCGCAAGGAGGTAAAGGATCACGGCGAGGGCGGTATGTTCGTCGGACAGAAGCTGAACAAGGGGGATAAGGTCGCGATTATCGAGGACGTCATGACCTCGGGCAAGGCGCTCCGCGAAATTCTTCCCAAAATCGCGCAGGAAGCGGAAGTGGAAGTTACGGCGATGATTATTTCGGTGGACCGTCAGGAAAAGGGCACGGGCGAAAAATCCGCCGTGCAGGAAGCGTACGACGAGTTCGGCGTGAAGGTGTACTCGATCGTCACCATGCAGGACATCATCGAAGCGATCGAGGACGGCGTCGTGGACGGAAAGGAATATTTGCAGGCGATGAAGAACTATCGGAAACAGTACGGCGCGTGAAGATTCGCGGCTTTTTCTTGCGGGTGAGCGAAAGAACTTACGAACTGAAAAAAAGAGGGCATAACCCGCCCTCTTTTTTCATACGATATGCGTATGGAACTATACGGGTTAACGAAACGGGAAGCGCTCGAACGGGTGAAGGGAAACGAGGGCGGACTCGCCCCCGAAGAGGCGGAAAAGCGGCTCGCGCAAAACGGCAGAAACGTTTTAAAAGCGGAAAAGAAAAAGAGTCTTATCGGCGTGTTTTTCGCGCAGTTCAAAGACCTGATGACGATCATTCTCATCTGCGCGGCGTTTCTTTCCGCCGTGCTCGCTTTCGTGACGAAGGACAAGAACGAGCTCGCCGACACGGGGATTCTGCTCTTTATCATTCTTCTGAACGCGATCGTCGGCTTTCTGCAACAGTACCGCGCCGATTCCGCGATCGAGAACCTGAAAAAGCTGTCCGCGAACGAGGCGAAGGTCGTGCGCGGCGGCAGGGTGATCCGGATCAACGCGGAAGAGCTCGTCGTGGGGGATATCATCGAACTCGAAGAGGGCGACCGCGTTCCCGCGGACTGCCGCATTTTAACGAGCGAAAATTTCCGTTGCGACGAATCCGCTCTCACGGGCGAGAGCAAACCCGTCAAAAAATACGATTGCGTCGTCAAAAAGTCCGCGCTCGCCGAACGGGTCAACACGGCGCACTATTCCACCTTTTGCGTCAAGGGCACGGCGCGATGCGTGGTAACCGCGTGCGGCATGGATACGGAGATGGGCAAGATCGCGGGCTTGCTTCGCGAGTCGAAGCCCGTTCCCTCCCAACTCGACAAGATCATCGCAAAGCTCGGAAAGATCATTACGATCACCGTGCTCTCCGTTGCGGGCGTGCTCTTTCTGGGCGGACTGCTCTCCCGCAGAGTCACGTTTTTGCAGAACGTGATGAACGCCGTCGCGGTCGCGGTCGCGGCGATCCCCGAGGGCATGGGCGCGGTCGTCACCGTCATTCTCGCCATGGGGGTCCAGCGCATGGCGAAGTCGCACGCGGTCATGCGGAAGCTGTCCGCGGTGCAGACGCTGGGCGGATGCACCTGTATCTGTTCGGATAAGACGGGCACTCTGACGCAGAACAAAATGACGGTGGAGGAGATCGCGACGGTGTTTCCCGCGCAGGGCTCGGAGCGGTATACGGGCGCGCCCGTTCAGAAAGAACTGCTGCGCTGTATCCGCGCCTGCCATACCGTAAAGGGAAGCGCGGGGAGCTATGTAGGCGATCCGACCGAGGTTTCCCTCGTCGAATACGCCGACCGCGCGGGATTTTACGAAACCTTCCGCATTACGGGCGGCACTCCCTTTTCTTCCGAACGCAAGATGATGAGCGTGCTTACGGACGGCAACCGCCTGTACGTCAAGGGCGGGGCGGACGTCCTGCTCCGGCGTTGCAAATATATTAAGACCGAGGCGGGAGAACGGGAGATCACGCAAACCGATTTCAAGCATATCCGCGCGCGGATCGACGAATTTTCCTCCCGCGCGATGCGCGTGCTCGGGTTCGCCGAGGGCAGGGGAAGCAAGGAAGAGGACCTTACCTTTCTGGGGCTCGCCGCCATGCTCGACCCGCCCAAAGAGGGCGCGCGGGAAGCGGTGGAAGCCTGCCGCCGCGCGGGCGTGCGCACGGTCATGATCACGGGGGATTCCGCCGAAACCGCCTTTGCGATTGCCGAACGGCTCGGGATCGCCGAGACGCGCGCGGAAGTGATTACGGGCGAGGAGCTCGACGCGCTCGGCGAGGAGTTCGCCCGCCGCGCGGGGGAATTTTCGGTGTACGCCCGCGTTTCTCCCAAGCATAAATCGGAGATCGTAACCGCGTTGCAGGCGCGGGGCGAGGTCGTCGCCATGACGGGAGACGGCGTGAACGACGCGCCCGCGCTCCGCGCCGCGGACATCGGGGTCGCGATGGGTTCGGGAACCGACGTAACGAAGAACGCCGCCGAAGTCGTGCTGACCGACGATGATTTCTCGACCATGGTCCACGCGGTGGAAGAGGGACGGAATGTATTTTATAACGTGAAAAAGACGATCTCGTTCTTCCTTGCCACCAACTTTGCCGAAGTGCTCGCGGTGCTGATCGTATCGCTGTTTTTGTGGAAGTTCGAGTTTCTCACCTCTACGCAGCTTTTGTGGATCAATCTGATCACCGATTCTCTGCCCGTGCTCGCGCTCGGCGTGGAGCGCACGGACGGGGTCATGTCCCGTCCGCCCGTTTCGGAGAAGGAGATTTTCTCCAAGCAATCGCTCGTACGAATGGCGTTCTTCGGGGTGATGCAGACGGCGATCCTTGTAGGGCTCTTCCTGTTCGCGCTCGGCAATTGGGGGAACGCGGTCGCTTCCACGGTCTGCTTCCTGACCCTGTCGCTGATGGAGCTCTTCCACGCGTTTAACGTGCGGAACGAGGAAGGACGCACGCGGCTGAAGGATTTCTTCTCCAACAAAGCGCTGCTGGTTACCGTGGCGATCGGGATCGTGCTCAACGTGCTTCTGGTGCTGTTGCCTCCGCTCCGCGCGGCGCTCTCGCTCACGGCGCTCACCTCCGCGCAATGGATCGCGGTTGCCGTCTGCTCGGTTGCGATCGTGCCGATCGGCGAAATTTACAAGCTCTGTTCGGGCATCGGGCGGCGGACTTCCGTTTCCGCGGGCGCTGCGGGAAGGCTCGTAAAAAAGGAAGCGCGAGGGTAATTCGGATCGAAGCAAGCAAAAAGCAAGGAAAATTTTTTCCTTGCTTTTTGCTTTCAAATGAAATCGATTAAAACGCTTTGAAGAGATATCCCTGTTCGCGGAAGTAGGCGATGATGCGGGGGAGCGCTTCGGCGGTCGCTTTGTGGTTCGCGGAATCGTGGCACAGCAACACGACCGAATTTTTTCCTTTCGCCGTTTTTACCGTCGAATCGTAGAGCTGATCGGCGGTGGCGTGCGGTATCTCCTCGTCGCCGCAGACGGCGTTCCAACCGATCACGCGGTAGCCCGCCTGTTCGAGAAGCTTCTTTTCCCGATCCCGGTTTCCGCACCCTCCGCCGGGGAACCGGTACAGATTCGGCGTGATCCCCGTGAGCGATTCGATCACGTCCGCGCAGTCTCTCGCGTCCTTCAATAACGACTCGTCGGAAGCGTATATCTTATGATATTCGTGCGATTTGGAGTGCACGCCCAGACTGTGCCCCTCCCGCGCGATGCGGCGGAGAGTTTCCTCCCGCCCCGCGGTGCGGTCGCTCACGATGAAAAAAGTCGCTTTGATTTTTTCCTGCCCGAGCACGTCGAGCACGGCGTTGGTCACCTTTGTGCTGGGACCGTCGTCGAAAGTGAGGTACACGACCTTTTCCGAATCGGCAAACGTAAACGCGGGAACCGCCGCGCCGAGCCGTGCGGAAAAGTGCGCCAGAAACACCAGAATGACTACGAATAAGAACGCGAAAGGAATATACTTTTTCTGCATACTCCGAGTTTGCGTAACTTGCGATTTTTTATTTACTTTTTTGCGGGAAGATGGTATAATCAATCTATCAGACAAGAAACCTTTTCCGCTTGAAGGAAGGGCGGGAAAGCTTTGGAGGAAAGGACATGATTACGAGTCGGAAATTCGGAACAACCAAAGACGGGCGCGAAGTGCTCGCTTTTACTTTGCAGGACGGCGCGTTTTGCGCAACCGTTCTCAACCTCGGCGGAATCGTGCAGTCGATCGTCGTGCCCGATCGGAACGGCAACCCGACCGACGTGGTCTGCGGTTACAACGACGTAGCGGGGTACGAAAACAACGGCGGGTATCTCGGCGCGCTGATCGGCAGATTCGGCAACCGCATCGGCGAGGGCAGGTTCACGCTCGAAGGCAAGGAGTATTCGCTTTATTGCAACGACCGCGGCAATCACCTGCACGGCGGAAAAGAGGGGTTCGATAAAAAATTCTGGGCGCATCGGATCGAGGGCGATGAGCTCGTGCTTTCCCTTCTTTCGCCCGACGGGGAAGAGGGCTATCCGGGGAACCTGAACGTAGAGGTGCGCTATTCCTTCTCGGGCGGAAAATTTAAAATTCACTACCGCGCCGTAAGCGACAAAACGACCCTTTGCAATCTCACCAACCACGCGTATTTCAATATGAACGGAGAGGGCGACGGCACCGTTCTCGACAACGAGCTCTGGATCGATTGCGATGAAATTACCCCCACCAACCCGACGATGATTCCCGTCGGCGGATTCCGCGCGGTAAAGGGCACGGCGTTCGATTTCAACGAGTTCAAAGAGATCGGGCGGGATATCAGAAACGACGATCCCGATTTGAAGCAGGGCGGCGGATACGATCACTGCCACGTGTTGAAGGGCAAGTGCGGCGAAATGAAGAAGTACGCGGTCGCCCGCAGTAAAAAGACGGGGATTTCCATGACCTGTTATACCGATATGCCCGCCGTTCAGCTGTACACGGGCAACGGAATGAACATGCAGGGCAAGACGGCGTATTACAAAAACAACGCGGCGTTCTGTCTGGAAACGCAGGCGATTCCCAATAACGTAAACGTCAGGGAATATGCGGAGAAGGGGAGTTCGGTTTTAAAGGCGGGCGAGGTTTACGACTTTACCGCGATTTACAAATTTACGGCGTAAGCCGTTCTTGTATGAAACGGAAAATATACTGAAAAAGGCGCTCGCAATTTTTGCGAGCGCCTTGCGTTTGATTAAATTTTAAAGCGCGAGTCCGAGGATCATCCACAGAAGCACGCCCCAGAGGAGCAATCCCCACGCGCCGCACTTGCCGCATACGGCTGCCATGTCGTCTTTTTTACCGTACCACACGAAATGAAGCGCGATGCCGACGGGGAATACGACCATGGAAAGAATCTGCCAACCGATCAGCTTGGTGTTGGTGAAGGTGTTCTTGAACCAAGGACCCATCGAGCGGTAGAACGCGACGGAGTATTCGGCGTCCACCGCGAAGCCGAGCCCGAGAAACAAAACGGCGATGATCAGATACAGCCATGCGAGCCCGAAGATTCCGCCCGCGTTGGTGCAGAGATTCATCACCATGGAAATGAGTCCGACGCTCATGAAGAAAGAAACGTCGTGCTCGGAGTGGTTTGCGAGGTATGCGTAAAAAATCAGCATGAACCCCGTAAGAAACAACGTAATTACGCCCAAAGCAACCATATACAATCCCCCCGGATCAGTTTTTCACCATTATAATACGCAAAATTCGTTTTGTCAACATTTTTCCGAAAACTTCGAAATTAAGAAAAAGAGAGGAATCTTCTTTACATTGGCGGTGCGTTGTGCTATTTTATTATTATGATATTGTTGAAAGACATGCAAAAACGATTGCGGGAGGAGATACGGGCAAGCTCGCTTTCGCAAAAAGAAATCGCGCAAAGGCTCGGGATCAATCCCTCTACCGTAAGCAAATATTTACGGCAGGATAAATTTCCCGCAATCGATACGTTTGCGAATCTGTGCGAGATACTCGACGTTTCCGCGGACGATATTCTGGGATTGCGCAAATAAAAACGGCGTTTCACGAAAAAGGGAACGCCGTTTTTTGTTTACTTTTCAACGTTTTATTCCAACAGCTCGTCCAGACTCACGTCGTACAGCCGCGCGAGCTTGATAAAATTCTGCAACGTGGGTACGGTGATTCCGCTCTCGTACGCATAATACGATTGATGGGTGATCCCCAGCCGTTCGGCGACCTGCTTTTGCGTGTATCCGAACTGTTTGCGCAATACTTTTAAGTTTTTGGATAATTGATACAGATCGTTCATGCCTCTTTTTCTCCGAATTTTTTCCCCGAAACACTTGACATAATACAGTTTGAAACTGTATAATAAGAAAAAATTCAGTTTAAAACTGAATTCAGGAAGAGAAACGTATGAAAAAAGCAGGTTTGTGGCTGGCGAAGCTGTTGGCGTTCGTACTCGGGGTTTGCTGTCTCGTCGCGTGCGGCGACAGCGCGAAAGAGGGAACTTACAAGTTCCGGTCCATGTCTATGACGACGGAGGGCGTCAGCGTGGACATCAAGGCGGGAGAGTCGTACATGGGCGTTACGATCAGCGAGGACTACATGACGCTCGAACTGAAAGCCGACGGCACCGCGGTGTTCAAGGGAATGGGCGAGACGACGAACGGAACCTGGAAGGTCAACGATTCGGACAAGGACAAGATCGACCTTACCATGGAGGAAGGGGAAACGCAGACGGTTTCCTGCAAAGACGGCACGATCACCATGGAGCAAGAGGGCGCGAAAATCGTGTTGAAGAAATGACAAAGAGGAACGGAGCGATCCGTTTCTTTTTTTAACGCCGCAAAGCGGGAACGCCGCCGCGCCGCCGTTGCATAAGATAGATTGACTGTACCCGCGAACGGGCGGGTTTTTTACGGGGGTCTTACCAATGCAATGGTTTATCGATTTATCTCCGGTGTGGCAGGCGTTGCTTGCCTCGCTGTTGATGTACGCAATGACCGCGCTCGGCGCGTCGTTCGTGTTCTTTTCGAAAAAAGTCAATCAAACGCTGCTCACCGCGCTCACCGGCGGCGCGGCGGGGATCATGATAGCCGCCGGATTTTTTTCTCTCCTTCTTCCCGCCATCGAGTACGAAAGCTCCACGCCCGCCTATATTACGGCGACGCTGGGGTTTCTGCTCGGCGGCGTATTCGTCGTGGTCGGCGATCTCGTGCTCTCGCGCACGCAAATCAAATTCCGCGGGCTGGGCGATAAAAAGAATGCTCTGCTCTTTTTTGCGGTTACTTTACATAACATTCCCGAGGGCATGGCGGTGGGCGTGGCGTTCGCCGTCGCGCCAGGTCTGGAAGGAGCGGCGCTCTCCGCGCTGTTCCTTGCGATCGGGATCGCGATTCAGAACTTTCCCGAGGGTATGTGCGTCGCCTTTCCGCTTCGCATGAAGGGCATGAGCCCCGTGCGCAGCTTTCTGTTTTCGCAGGGCTCGGGCGCGGTCGAAATTCCCGCCTGCGTGCTCGGCGCGGTGGCGGCGACGTTTATTATCGGACTCATGCCCTGGGCGCTCTCCTTTTCGGCGGGCGCGATGCTCGCGGTCGTCTGTTCCGAACTTATTCCCGAATGCTTTTCGGGCAACAAAACGGTGGCGAGCGCGGGGATCGTACTCGGCTTCTGTTTGATGACGGTGCTCGATCTCGCGCTCGGCTGAGCTTTTATCCCTTCGTTTTTTCAAAAAGGTATATTTTTCCTGCGCCTTGCGCATAATTCCCGATATGGAAAACAATCGGGAAAATTCGGAAATTCAGGAAAACAGGGAAGCGGACCGCGAAGAAGCGCGGGAACGCGTGCGCGCGGGGCGCGCGGCGGTCGTCGTGGGCGGTTCGTCTGGGATCGGCAGGGAAACCGCGCTCAAACTTTCCGCGCGCGGATACCGTGTGTTCAACGTTTCGCGCACCCCCTTCAAGGGGGAACGGGTGCGCACGATCACGGCGGACGCCGCGCAGGAGGGCGAGCTCTCCAAGGCGATCCGCAGCGTGGGCGAAGAGCTCGGCGGAATCGATTTGCTCGTCTATTCGGCGGGGTTCTCCATGGCGGCGCCCCTCGAATACGCGCGGAGCGGCGATTACCGCTATCTGTTCGAAGTGAATTATTTCGGCGCGATCGAAGCGCTGCGCGCCGCTACGCCCTATCTGAAACAGAAAAACGGCAGGGCGGTGCTCGTCGGCTCGCTCGCGGGCGACATGCCCATTCCGTACGACAGTTTTTATTCCTCGTCCAAGGCGGCGCTGTGCATGCTCGCGCGGGAAGCCGATCTCGAGCTGCGGGGGCGCGGCGTGCGGGTGAGCGCGCTGTTGCCCGGCGGCACCGCCACCGACTTCACTTACAGCCGCCGCGTTTACGGCGAGGAGGAAAGTCTGCATTACGCTTCTTCGGTCAAGAAGGCTTCCGCCGCGCTCGCGAACATGGAACAGGGCGGCATGAATCCCTCCCTTGTCGCCGAAGCGATCATCAAGCTCGCGGAAAAGAAGAATCCGCCTCCCGTCGCGGTGGCGGGCGGCAAGAACGGGTTCGCCCGTTATCTGTACAAAATGCTGCCCGAACGCGTGACCGATTGGATGGTGCGGAAAAAGTTTAATCAGAAGTAACGACCGGAAAAAAGTATTATATCATAAATATCGGGAGAAAAATTTCCAAAATATGGAAATTTTATCTTGCAAACCTATGTTATAATGCTATCGGGGCGGATAAGAAGGCGGGAAAAATGATTCGAACGGCGGAAGAAGTATTGCGCCACATGTTAGCGGTGCTGGAAGTAAATTTGCGGGAATTGAGCGGGTTGGAAAAGAATGCGTTCGCGTTCGGGGAAAAGACCGCGTACGTGGAATGTCTGGAAATGATTCAGAGCTGGGAGTACGCACACGGCGCGGGATTGAATTACGATATCGAAAAAAGATTCCCGATTTAGATAAGACGGCGGCGGGAATCACAAGAATTTCCATAGAAATAACCCGTTCGAACGCTTGACGGAAATTTTGCGATTTGGTATAATACTGTCATGAAAACAGCAGGTGAGTTTTTCGTGACTGTCGGAACCGCGGATTACCGCAAGGGAGCGAAAAACGGAAACATTTTTGTCGACCGACTGGGCAGTTTTATCTCCTGACAGGAGATAGGACTGTCCTGTTTTAATTTACGGAGGTTTTTCATGAAGAAAGTTGCGGTAATTATGGGGAGCGACAGCGACCTTCCCGTCGTGGAAAAGGCGTTCGGCGTTTTCCGCGAGTTCGGCATTCCGTTCGAGGCGCACGTCTTTTCGGCGCACCGCACCCCCGCGGAGGCGAAAGAATTTACCGAGAACGCAAAGAAAAACGGCTTCGGCGTTCTGATTGCGGCGGCGGGCATGGCGGCGCACCTTGCGGGCGCGTTGGCGGCGAACACCGTACTCCCCGTCATCGGAATTCCCGTAAAGAGCGCGGGGCTCGGCGGAACGGACGCGCTTCTTTCGACCGTGCAGATGCCTTCGGGCATTCCCGTGGCGACGGTGGCGATCGACGGCGCGAAGAACGCGGCGTATCTTGCGGCGGAGATTCTTGCGGTTTCCGACGAAGAATTATACGAAAAGCTGACCGCATCGCGCAAAGCGGCTGCTGCGGCGGTTCTGGCGAAAAATGCAGAGATTTCGAAGAAATATTCGGAACAATAAACGACTTTATCCGTTTACTTATTTCCACGAGGAGGGTTGCCCTCCGCTGTGGGACGCAATTTGCCGCATACCTGCGGCTTGCCGACTTGGGATAGACGGGGCGCAACGCTCCTGTTACCGAATCGAAGCAACAAAGTTAAAAGCTCACGGAATTTTTCGGTTACGAAAAATTCGTGAAAATTTCATAGGAGAAAATCATGGAAAAGACAACGCAGCTTTATGAAGGCAAGGCAAAAAAAGTGTACGCAACGGCGGATCCGAATTTGTGCGTCGTTTCGTATAAAGACGACGCGACCGCGTTCAACGGGCTCAAAAAGGGAACGATTGTCGGCAAGGGCGTCGTGAACAACCGCATGACGAACATGATGATGCGTCTGCTTGAAAAACAGGGCGTGCCCACCCACTTCGTCGAGGAGCTCTCCGACCGCGAAACCCTCGTGAAAAAGGTGAAGATCGTGGCGCTCGAAGTGATTATCCGCAACGTGTCCGCCGGCTCGTTCGCAAAGCGCTACGGCGTGGAAGAGGGGATCGTGTTCGACGAACCCACGATCGAATTTTCTTACAAAAACGACGATCTCGGCGATCCGCTTCTCAACGAGTATCACGCGCTCGCTCTGAAGCTTGCGACGAAGGACGAGATCGCGGTCATTAAAAAATACGCGTTCAAAGTAAACGAAGTGCTCAAAGAATACTTCCTGAAGCTCGGCGTGCGTCTGATCGATTTCAAATTGGAGTTCGGCAGACTGACCGATGGCACGATCGTGCTTGCCGACGAGATCTCGCCAGACACCTGCCGTTTCTGGGACGCAAAGACGGGAGAAAAGCTGGATAAAGACCGTTTCCGCCGCGACATGGGCGGGGTAGAGGACGCTTACAAAGAAATCTTCAAGCGCGTTATCACGGGAGAATAAAATGACGGGACATATTCACGAAGAATGCGGCGTATTCGGAATCTTCGCGCCGGACACGCAGGATGTGGCTGCCACGGCGTACTACGCGCTGTTCGCGTTGCAACACCGCGGTCAGGAATCGGCGGGGATCGTCGTCAACCGCGACGGCGTGTTCAACGCCTATAAGGATTCCGGTCTCGTGAACGACGTGTTCACCGCCGACCGCCTGAAAAAGCTCGGCGAGGGCGAAATGGCGATCGGTCACGTGCGTTACAGCACGACGGGCGACAGCGGCAGAGAAAACGCCCAGCCCATCGTCGTCAATCACTTAAAGGGAAATATGGCGCTTGCGCACAACGGCAACCTCGTGAACTCCTGCGAGTTGCGTTCCGCGCTCGAAAACGAGGGGAGTATCTTCCATACCACTTCGGATACCGAGGTGATCGCCTATACGATTACAAAAGAGCGGGTCAAGACGAGCTCGATCGAAGAAGCCGTTCTCGCTTCCATGGACAAGCTGCAGGGCGCGTATTCCCTCGTGGTCATGTCGCCCACCAAGCTGATCGCCGCGCGTGATCCGCGCGGGTTTCGCCCTCTGTGCTACGGCACGCGGTCGGACGGCGCGGTCATCGTCGCTTCGGAAAGCTGCGCGCTCAACGCCGTCGGCGCCAAGCTGGTGCGCGAAATCGAACCGGGCGAAATGCTTGTGATCACGCGGGACGGAATCAGGAGCGACACTTCGCACTGCGGCGGAAAGAGATCCCTTTGCGTGTTCGAATTTTTCTATACCGCCCGCCCCGATTCAGAGATCGACGGCTGTTTCGTGCACGATGCGAGAAAGCGCGTGGGCGCGTTCCTCGCAAAGCAGTACAAAATCGACGCGGACATCGTAATCGGCGTACCCGATTCCGGACTCGACGCGGCGCTCGGTTATTCGCAGGCTTCGGGAATCCCCTACGGCATCGGGTTTTTGAAGAATAAGTACATCGGAAGAACGTTCATCGCGCCCGATCAGAAGATGCGCGAGGACAGGGTTAAAATCAAACTCAACGTAATCGCTTCGGCGGTAAAGGGGAAGCGGGTAATCCTCGTGGACGATTCGATCGTGCGCGGCACGACAAGCCGCCCGATCGTGAAACAGCTGCGCGAAGCGGGCGCGACGGAAGTGCACTTCCTTTCCTCTGCGCCCAAATTCCTGAATCCCTGCTATTACGGCACGGATATCGCTTCGCGGGATAATTTGATCGCCTGCCACCATTCCGAGGACGAAATCGCAAAGATCATCGGCGCGGATTCGGTGGGATATCTCGATATCAAATATGCAGGTCTGCTTTCGGGCGGCGATGGCACGGGTTTCTGCATGGCGTGTTTCGACGGGGTGTATCCCACCGAACCGCCCAAGGAAACGGACAAGAACCGCTTCGAGCGTCCTTTGAGCGAGAATCCGAAATTTCAGAAAAGATAATATTCACGAAATTCAGTCAAGGAGCTGTTATGGAAAAAAGTTTTTCGGAAAGTTATAAAGAAGCGGGGGTGGATATCACCGCGGGTTATAAAGCCGTCGAGCTCATGAAGAAGCACGTCGCGCGGACCATGCCGGACGGCAAAACGGATATCGGCGATTTCGGCGGACTCTTTCCGTTGAACCTTGCGGGGATCAAGGACCCCGTGCTCGTATCGGGCACCGACGGCGTGGGCACCAAGCTCCGCCTCGCCGAGCTTTTGAACAAGCACGATACGATCGGAATCGACTGCGTCGCCATGTGCGTAAACGACGTGCTCTGCTGCGGCGCAAAGCCCCTGTTCTTCCTCGATTATATCGCCTGCGGAAAGAATATTCCCGAAAAGATCGCCGAGATCGTCGGCGGCGTGGCGGAAGGCTGCGTGCAGGCGGGTTGCGCGCTGATCGGCGGCGAAACGGCGGAACATCCCGGTACCATGCCCGAGGACGACTACGACCTCGCGGGGTTCACGGTGGGGATCGTCTCCCGCGAAAAGGTGATCGATAAAAACAAAATGCAGGCGGGCGACGTGATGCTCGCGTTGCCCTCGTCGGGCGTGCACTCCAACGGGTTCTCTCTCGTCAGAAAGGTGTTCGACGTGGAGCGTTGCGATCTGAACGCGCCCGTGGAAGAGCTCGGCGGAAAATCTCTCGGCGAAGTGTTGCTCGCGCCCACGAAGATCTACGTAAAGCCGATGCTCGCGCTTTTCAAAGAGGTGAACGTGAAGGGCGTTTCGCATATCACGGGCGGCGGCTTTTACGAGAATATGCCCCGTTCCATTCCCAAGGGGTTGGGCGTCAGAATCAGAAAGCGCGATGTGAAAATTCCGCCGATTTTCCCTCTGATCCAAAAGCGGGGCGGCGTGAACGAGCACGATATGTTCAACACCTTCAACATGGGCGTGGGCATGAGCGTCGTCGTTGCGAAAGAGGACGCCGAAAGGGCGCTCGCCGTTTTGAAGGCGAACGGAGAGGACGCGTACGTGCTCGGCGAGATCGTCAAGAGCGACGACGGAGTGATTCTCGAATGAATGCGAATAAGGTAAAAATCGCCGTCCTGTGTTCGGGCGGCGGAACCAATTTTCAGGCGATTATGAGCGCGCAGGAAGCGGGGCTGGTTCCGCATGGCGAGGTCACGCTCGTCGTGACCGACAAAGAGCGGGCGTACGTGCTGACCCGCGCCGCCCGCTACGGAATCGAAACGGCGACCTGTTCGAAAGCGCAATACCCCGACCGCGCGGAGCGGGAGCAAGCGATCCTCCGTATTTTAAAAGAGAAGGGGATCGGGCTCGTGGTGTTCGCGGGCTTCATGACGATTTTGAGCGAAAAATTCGTGAAGGCGTACGAGGGGCGGATCATCAACGTGCACCCCGCGCTGATCCCGAGTTTTTGCGGCGAAGGGTTCTACGGTTTGCGCGTGCACGAGGCGGTTCTCGCCCGCGGCGTAAAAGTGACGGGCGCGACGGTGCATTACGTGACCGAAGTGTGCGACGGCGGACCGATCATTCTGCAAAAAGCGGTAGAAGTAAAAGAGGGCGACACGCCCGAAATCCTGCAAAAGCGGGTTATGCGCGAGGCGGAATGGATCATTCTGCCCGAAGCCGTGGAGCTTGTAAGCAAAAAGTTATCGGAAAAATAAAAAAAGAGGAAACAGAGTATGAGTTACGAATGCAAAACGATGAAAGAGGCGGTTGCGGGC
>JAETTR010000316.1 GCA_021768985.1 Bacillota bacterium | reverse complement strand
GTGCGTGGAATAAGTCGATCGATCAAGAAAATGAAAACGGTAACGTGATCAGCGAAGTTCCTTTCAAAGTAGGAAAATATTTTAAAGCTATTACCGAAAACGGACAAACAAAATACGAATGCCGTGCAACTGAAACAAGACAAATCGTCTCGAAATATTGCGGTTATCTTCGCCCGCAAGAAGGATCGATTACGAGTGTTATATCGTATGACGAGCATTTTATTGCAT
Organism: Bacillota bacterium; assembly: GCA_021768985.1. GTDB lineage: Bacteria > Bacillota > Clostridia > Christensenellales > Borkfalkiaceae > Gallimonas. The sequence goes on along the minus strand of JAETTR010000316.1, from coordinate 1,503 downwards.
TCGATACAGATATTTCAATCGATCAAATATTCAAAGCGGATATTGCTTTCAGTATTCGAATGCGAAAAAGAATTTGGGTAGACGGCGTAAAGACAAACGATCAGTATGTGAATGATTTCGTTGAAACGCAAGTTACAGTTTCCTGCGAGGAATTGACGAATGCTAATTTTATCGTACCTTGGGAAAAACCTAAAACATGGAAAACGATTGAAACAGTTTCGGAGTTTATCGCAAAAGAAAACTTGACAACCGAAGCAAAAGAAAAACTTGCGGATAAGCAATGGGTATTGCGTTTTTTAAGGACTCCGTACACTTACAAGGTAAACGGATTCCCCCCGTTCTTTACTGCCGAACTGATAACCGAAGAAATTGCCGATGAAACGATTTTACAGTTAAATTACGAAAAAGACGGTAAAGTGTACAATCTCGGAGTGATTGATAATAAGCAATCACCTGCTCCCGATGCACCGCCCGATAATACCACTGATCTTTTTAATCCCTTTAACGGACTTGATTCATTCTGGAATTGGTTAGTTAAGGTTTGGAACTCTATTGAGAATTTTTTCACGGGTAAGTCTGATTGGTGGGTGTATGTTGTGGTCGTAATAGCGGCTTTAATTCTTCTGCCGACTATTTTAGGCTTATTGATTCCCGCTTTCGGGAAATTGTTGCTGAAAATTTTGAAAGCTCTCGGCAAGGGCTTATGGTGGCTTATCTGCCTGCCGTTCCGAATCATTGCCGCACCGTTTAAGGCAATCGCCAAACGCCGAAAAAAGGATAAAAGCGCATGATTACGCAGTTTTTCGGAACGACGGGAACGGGCAAGTCCGCCAACCTCGCAAGGATCGTTAAAGAGACCTACTACAAGCGCGGCGATATCATGCTCGAAATGTGTTGCGAACAAATCAAGGCAGACAATGACCGCTTCGGGCTGAACTGCCCGTTCCCCGATAAACCGCCTATCTTCGTCGGTCCCTTCCTCGACGTGAAATTCGAAGTAGACTTCGAAGAGTTCTTCGAGCCCTATTTCCTTTCCCCCTATCACCTCGGCATTGCGGAAGAGGGCGAGAACGCTTACCCCGTGCAATTCTTCCCGCCCTATTCCCTCCTTGTCATTCCCGAAGCGCAACGTTATTTCGACGCGCGACAAAGCGGAAACTTCCCGACCCGTGTAAGCGGCTTTTTCGAGAAACACCGCCATCAGCATTTAGACATTTTACTCGAATCCCAACGCCCTGACCTTATCGATATGAATATCCGCCGTTTAACGCATTTGTTCGTGGAACTGCGCGGAGTCGACAATAAGACGAACTTTGCGGGGCGGGTCGAGTCTACAACATGGTACACCCGCGAATTCACGAGTTGGAATGCCGTTAACGACTATATTAACGGCAAAGAATCGGAGTTCGCCGAAAAGCCGCTGATCCACAACGGGAACATTTTCAGCTGTTACAACAGTTTTGCCTGCGCGCAAGAGTTCTTTCCCCGTGCAAAGGGCGGAAA
>JAETTR010000315.1 GCA_021768985.1 Bacillota bacterium | reverse complement strand
ATCGGGATGCCTTCGTCGGGAAAAAGCACGGCAGGCGTATTGCTTGCAAAAACGATCGGGTTCGGGTTTATCGATTGCGATCTTTTGATTCAGGGCGAAGAAAACGCGCTTCTTTCCGAGATTATCGAAAAAGAGGGCGTAGAAGGCTTTCTGAAAATCGAAGAACGGGTGAACGCGGGGTTGTTCGTCGACCGTTGCGTGATTGCCACGGGCGGAAGCGTTTGCTATCTTCCCCGCGCTATGGAGCATTTAAAGAGCATCGGCAAAGTCGTTTATTTGGAGATCGGCGAAGGGGAAGCGGAAAAGCGCATTCCCAATTTTGTAAAACGCGGAGTCGTGATGCGGGATCGAGTCGATAACCTGCGCGACTTATATCGCCAGCGCGCGCCGCTCTATGAACGTTACGCCGATGTTACCGTGCGTTGCGATGAGCTTTCGGTTGCCGATACGGTTGCCGCGATTGCGAAAGCAACGGGGTTTGAACTGTGAGAATCTGCGTTTACGGCGCGGGGGCTATGGGCACGGGTTTCGGCGCAATGCTGTCGCGCGTCGCCGCGTGCGATCTCGTCAGCCGCAATACGGCGCATATCGCCGCGTTGAAAGAGAAGGGCGCCACGCTCAATCTAAACGGAGCGGAATTGGTGTGGACGAAGGTTTCCGCGCTTCTGCCCGAAGAACTGCACGGCGAGTACGATCTGATCGTGCTTGCAACGAAACAGCGGGAGAACGCGCTAACGGCGGAATTTCTATCCCGTTTTTTAAAGGCGGACGGAGCGTTGGTTACGGTGCAGAACGGCTTGCCCGAGGCGGGGCTCGCCGAAGTGTTGGGGGCGGACCGCGTATACGGCGGCGTGCTCTCCTGGGGCGCGGAGCTTGCGGAAGGCGGCGTCGTTCGGGTGACGAGCAACGCGGGCTTCCGGATCGGGCTCGGCGCGTACGGAAAAGGGGAACGGTTACAAGAGATTACGGATCTGTTCGGACAAGCCTTTACCGTTTCGACGGGGAACCTTGTTGAACTGCGCTTTGCAAAACTCGCGACGAACGCTTCCTTTTCGACGCTCTCCGTCATCTCGGGGCTTACCTTCGGGGAGATCGCGAAACGGCATAAAAAATACGCGATCAAGCTGATTCGCGAAACTTTTGCAGTCGCGCGGGCGTGCGGTTGTAAGAATTTGCCGCTCAACGGACATAATTTATTTCGGGTTCTTACCGTGTTCGGCGGCTTGTTGCTTCCGGTCGCCATGAAAAAGTATCGGAACACCCGTTCCGGCATGTTGAAAGATCTGGAGCGGGGAAAGCGTTGCGACGTCGATTTTGTCGCGGGAGCCGTGATCGCAGAAGGGAAAAAGCGCGGCGTAAAAACGCCTTGTCTCGAACGAGCGGTTGCGCTCGTGCATGAAATCGAAAACGGACTGCCGGAATCCGCCCCCGAAACGCTGGAATTATTCAAGGAAACAGGAGTTGGTTATGGATTATAAAAAACTTGCCGAACGGTTGTTGCCGGGGGAATACCCCGCACTCGAAAGGTTCGATTAAAATTATCCGCCCCGCGCGCTTGCGATTGGCGTGTAAGTTACGCGGCTTGCGCGTTCGCCCACCGGCTTCATACATCTCGGCATTTTTTTCGTTGCACTTGCCAACTTGCGGATCGCACACCAAAGGGGGGGCGTGATCTATCTCCGCATCGTGGATACCTACTTAAACCGCAAGGTGGAGGGTGGGGTGGAGGCTGTGAAAC
>JAETTR010000314.1 GCA_021768985.1 Bacillota bacterium | reverse complement strand
GGACGCGCGCGTTCGGCGTAAAATAGAATGCACGGAAGGTTTTCGGTCAACACTTCCGAATAAAAAAACCGAGGTTTTTTCATGTTTAAAAGATTCTTTACCACCAAGCGCATCTGCCGTGCCGGCATCATCGCCGCACTGTACGTTGCGCTTACTTACGCTTTCGGGGCGCTCTCTTTTCAGGGCATTCTCCAGATCCGCCCCGCCGAAGCGCTCTGCATTCTGCCTCTTTTCTTCCCTGAAGCGGTGCCCGCGCTCTATATCGGTTGTATGCTCGCCAATATCGCTTCCCCCTATTGGATCTACGACGTGTTCGTCGGCTCGCTCGCAACCCTTGCCGCCGCCGCTTGCACCTGCATGATCGGATATCTGATCCGCGAAACCGCCAAAGCGGGCGGTCAGGTTCTGCGCGTTGCGCTCGGCGGACTCTTCCCCGTGCTTATGAACGCGTTCGTGATTCCGCTGATCATCGTGTTCTGTTGCGACGGCGCCGTGGATTTCAGTTCGGTTACCGTCGCCTATTGGACGTACTTCCTCTCCCTGCTCGCCACCGAGTCGCTGTGGGTGTACGCGCTGGGCGTGCCGCTGTACCTCTTCGTACTGCGCATGCGGAAACGCGGATATTCCCCCTTTCTCGACGGAAAAAAGCTGCCGCAGACCGAAGCGACAGCCGAACGCAAAGCTTAAATTGCCGACAACCGCCCGCAATTTCGCGGGCGACGCGAACTCCTTGAAAACGCTCCCCCGTTCCGGCGGGGGAGCGTTCCGTTTTCAACCGATTTACCAATCCTGTTTTTTCAAAGACTTATCCTTGATATCGTCGTAGAATTCGAAATAGCGTTCCTTCCAGTCGCGCGGCGAGAGCGGTTTCTCCTCTCCCTCGGCGTACGCAAGGTACTCCGCCAACTCCTCGGGCGTAAAATCACCCTCCGAGATTTCCCCATCGTACTGCGAAAAAAGCTTCATTAAATCGTATTGCGACATGATTTCTCCCGTTTCGACAAAATCTTGCGGAAAGTTATCCACAATTCCACTGTGGATATGTGGAAAGATATCCACATTCCCGACGCCGACATTGTAGCACAACCGCCGGAAAATGGCAACCGAAAGTTCACAAAATGGCTGATCCGCTCATTTTGCTTGACAAAAAAGCGGACGGGCGGTATAATAAACTCGTCTGATGAGGAAAGAGGAAGCCATGACGGAGCACAACGAACTGGAAGAAAACCTGATTGTTTCTTAGGTAAAGTTGACGGGCGAACTAAAAAACACCCGCATGACCCAGGGCATGATTTACAACGAAGCGATCGTCATGCTGATCGTTTACAACAAATACCGCAAGGACGGGGAAGGACTCGTTTCCTTTAAGGAAATCGTTTCCGAAACGAAGATGCTGAAATCGCTCGTGAACCGCACGATCGATTCGCTCGTCGAAAAGAAATATCTCGAACGGAGCGATGGAAAGGACAAGCGCACCACCTTCGTGCGCCCCGTCAAAGAAAATCTCGCGCCCTTTCTGACCGTGCACGGCAAGTCGATCGCGCTGGCGCACCGCGTCGCCGAAATCCTCGGAGAAGAGGACGCGGAGGCGTTCGTGCGGATCGCCGGAAAAATCTGCGACAAAAGCCCGATCTTATGAGAGAAGAAAGACCGCGGGGCGAACGGATCGCCCCGCGGTCTTTTTTATATCAGCCTGCGCTGTCGGTGGGAACGGAGTACAGATCGAACTCCGTTTCGAG
>JAETTR010000003.1 GCA_021768985.1 Bacillota bacterium | reverse complement strand
ACGGAAAAATAAAAAAAGACGCAACAGAGTCTGAGTTACGAAGGCAACACGAAGAAAGAGGCGGGTGCGGGCAATCCGTACGTGGGGCGCGGACTCGTAATCGGGAAGAGCGGGAACGGCGAGAAGGCGGTGTTCGCTGACTTTATCATGGGCAGAAGCGAAAACAGCCGTAACCGCGTGTTTGCGGAAGAGGGCGAAAATCTGCGCACCAAGCCTTTCGACGAGAGCAAGGTGAAGGACCCTTCGCTGATTATTTATTATCCCGTCAAAGTCGTCGGAAAGCAGATTATCGTAACCAACGGGGATCAGACGGATACGATCGAAGAGAATTTGAAAAAGGGCAAGTGCTTCCGTCACGCGCTCTCCACGCGGGAGTTCGAACCGGACGCGCCCAACTTCACTCCCCGCATCAGCGGTATTTTAAACCTGAACGGAGAGTTTACCTATTCCATGTCCATATTAAAGAGCGCGGACGCGCAGGGTTCGGGCTGCAACCGTTTCACCTTCGATTACGCGCCCTTGAACGGAATCGGTCATTTTATTCACACCTACGTGACGGACGGAGATCCGCTTCCCACCTTTACGGGCGAGCCCGAGCGGGTGAAGATTCCGGACGATTTGAACGCGTTTGCAAAGGAAATCTGGGAGAATCTCGATCCCGACAATAAAATTTCGCTCTATTGCCGAAGCGTCGATTTGAAGACGGGCAAGACGGAAAACGTACTGATCAACAGATATACCAAGGAGTCGTTATGAAAGAATTCGAATTGAAATACGGTTGCAATCCCAATCAGAAGCCCGCGAGAATCTTTATGGAACAGGGCGAGCTTCCCGTTGAAATTTTGAACGGCAGACCGGGATACATCAACTTCCTCGACGCGTTTAACAGCTGGCAGCTCGTGAAAGAGATCAAAGAGAACACGGGCATGGTGGCGGCGACGAGCTTCAAGCACGTATCGCCCACTTCGGCGGCGGTCGGCAAGCCGCTCTCCGACGCGCTGAAAAAATCCTGCTTTGTGGACGACATCGCGGGATTGGACGATTCCCCGCTCGCCTGCGCCTATGCGCGCGCCCGCGGTACAGACAGAATGTCCTCCTTCGGCGATTGGATCGCGCTCTCCGACGAATGCGACGAGGTCACGGCGCGCATCATCTCCCGCGAGGTTTCCGACGGCGTTATCGCGCCCGCCTATTCCCCCAAAGCGCTCGAAATTTTAAAGCAGAAGCGCAAAGGGGCTTACAATATTGTAAAGATCGATCCCGACTACGCGCCCGCCGAAATCGAGCGCAAGCAGGTGTTCGGGGTCACCTTCGAACAGGGCAGAAACAATTTCAAAATCGATCGGAGTCTTTTAACGAATCTCGTTACGAAGAATAAGAATCTGCCCGAAGAAAAGGCGCTCGATCTGATTATTTCGCTGATCACGCTGAAATACACGCAGAGCAATTCGGTGTGCTTCGCAACCGACGGACAGGCGATCGGCGTGGGTGCGGGTCAGCAATCGCGCATTCATTGCACGCGGCTCGCGGCGCAGAAGGCGGATCTGTGGCATTTGCGCCAACACGAAAAAGTGTTGAATCTGCAATTCGCGGAGGGGGTCGGCAGACCGGAAAAGAACAACATTATCGATCTTTATCTTTCGGACGACAGCGAGGAAGTGCTCGGCGACGACGTCTGGAAACGGAACTTTGCGGTGCGTCCCGCGCCCTTTACGCGGGAAGAAAAGAAAGCGTTTTTAAAGACGGTTTCGGGCGTTTCCCTCGGGAGCGACGCGTTCTTCCCGTTCTCCGACAACATCGAGCGCGCGTTTTCGAGCGGCGTTTCGTATATTGCGGAACCGGGCGGTTCGGTGCGCGACGATCTCGTGATCGAAGCCGCCGATTCGCATAACATGGTTATGGCGTTCACGGGAATGCGGCTTTTCCACCACTAACGCGATAAAACGCCCTGCGGGGCATAATGCCGTGAGTGAAATCGGCTTATTACTTTAATTCGAAAACAGAAACGGAAGAGGTACTGAATGAATATTCTCGTTATCGGCGGCGGAGGCAGAGAACACGCGGTCGTAAAAGCGTTGAAAAAGAGCAAGGGCGTCGAAAAAATTTACGCGTTGCCCGGAAACGGCGGAATCGCCGCCGATGCGGAATGCTTTCCGGTAAAGGCGACCGATCTCGACGGGATCGCGGATTTCACGAAATCGCATCGGGTCGATTTTGCGGTCGTCACGCCCGACGATCCGCTCGTGCTCGGTTGCGTCGACAAGCTCGAAGCTTTGGGAATTCCCTGCTTCGGTCCGCGCGCGAACGCGGCGATCATCGAAGGAAGCAAAGTTTTCTCCAAAGATTTAATGAAGAAATACGGCATTCCCACGGCGGCGAGCGAAACGTTCGACAATGCCGACGAAGCGATCGCCTATCTGAAAACGGGGAGCTTTCCCGCAGTGATTAAGGCGGACGGGCTTGCGCTCGGCAAGGGCGTCGTGATCGCGCAGAATTTCGAAGAGGCGGAAGCTGCCGTGCGCGAAATCATGTGCGATAAAGTGTTCGGCGCAAGCGGGAACAAAATTCTTGTCGAAGAGTTTTTAACGGGTCCCGAGGTCTCCGTTCTTTCCTTCACCGACGGAAAGACGGTCGCGCCCATGATTTCTTCCATGGACCACAAGCGCGCGCTGGATCACGACGAAGGACTGAACACGGGCGGTATGGGAACGGTCGCGCCCAATCCGTACTTTACCGAGGAGATCGCACGCGAGTGCATGGACAAAATCTTTTTGCCCACCGTGCACGCCATGAACGCCGAGGGGCGCACCTTCAAGGGGTGTCTGTACTTCGGGCTCATGCTCACGCCGAAGGGACCGAAGGTGATCGAATACAACTGCCGCTTCGGCGATCCCGAAACGCAGGTCGTGTTGCCGCTTTTAGAGGGCGATCTGCTCGAAATCATGCAGGCGGTCCGCGCGGGCACGCTTACGAAGGACATGGTAAAATTTAAAAAAGGCGCGGCGTGTTGCGTGGTGCTCGCTTCCGAGGGATATCCCAAAAAATACGAATCGGGCTTCGAAATTACGCTGCCGCAAACGCGCGAGGACGAGTATATCTACGCTGCGGGCGCGAAGAAGGAAGGGGAGAAGCTCCTTTCCGCGGGCGGGCGGGTGCTCGGCGCGGTAAAGACGGCGGAGAGCTTGCAGGAAGCGGTCAACGGCGCTTACGCGCTTGCCGAAAAGATTCATTTTAAAAACGCGTACATGCGCAAGGACATCGGAAAGCGCGCGCTCGCCGCTTTAAAGTAAAAGACAAATCGGGAATATACCGAAGTTTGTCGCGTTACGGAACACAATTTGCCGCTTGTGTGAAGATAAAGGAAGGATTTCATGGTTTACAGAATTTATGTGGAAAAAAAGGAAGGGTTCGATCACGAGGCGAAAACTCTGCTTGCCGACGTGCGGGAATTGCTCGGCGTGCAGGGCGCGGAAAGGATTCGCGTTCTCAACCGTTACGACGCGGAGGATATCGATGAGCGTTTGTTTTATGAGTGCGTGAAAACGGTGTTTTCCGAACCGCAGATGGACACGGCGACGGAGGGCGCGGATCTCGTCGGCGCGCGGGTGTTCGCGGTGGAGTATCTCCCCGGACAGTTCGACCAGCGCGCGGATTCGGCGGCGCAGTGCATTCAGCTCGTTTCCATGCAGAACCGCCCGATCATCCGCACGGCGAAGGTCTATGCGATCTACGGCGCGGTATCCGAAAAGGAGCTTGCGGCGATCAAACACTACGTAATCAACCCCGTGGAGAGCCGCGAGGCAAGCCTTGCCAAACCCGAAACGCTGAAAATTTCCCACCCCGTTCCCTTCGAGGTGGAGACGCTGCACGGATTTCTGGAGCTCGACAAAGCGGGGCTTGCGGCGTTCGTGAAGCAATATGCCCTCGCCATGGACGAGGACGATATCAAGTTCTGTCAGGACTATTTCAAAACGGAAGAGCGCGATCCCACGCTGACCGAGATCCGCATGATCGACACCTATTGGTCGGATCACTGCCGTCACACCACCTTTTTGACGACGATCGACGGAGTGAAGTTCGAGGACGAGCTTTTGCAATCCGCTTATCGCGATTACCTCGCGGCGCGTGAGGAGATCGGGCGCACCAAGCCCGTGAATCTGATGGATATCGGCACGATCGCGTGCAAACTGCTGAAAAAGCGGGGAATGCTCGAAAAGCTGGACGAGTCGGAAGAGATCAACGCGTGCACCGTGAAGATCAAGGTGACGGTGGACGGCAAGGACGAGGACTGGCTGTTGCTCTTCAAAAACGAAACGCACAATCATCCTACCGAGATCGAACCCTTCGGCGGCGCGGCGACCTGTATCGGCGGCGCGATCCGCGATCCGCTGTCGGGCAGGAGCTACGTATACGCCGCCATGCGCGTAACGGGCGCGGCGAACCCTCTGCGCCCCGTTTCCGAGACGATGGCGGGCAAGCTCCCCCAGCGGAAGCTCGTCACCACGGCGGCGGCGGGATATTCCTCTTACGGCAACCAGATCGGTCTCGCGACCGGTCAGGTGGACGAAATTTATCACGAAGGGTACGCGGCGAAGCGGCTCGAAATCGGCGCGGTAATCGCGGCGACGCCCGCGGAGAACGTGCGGCGGGAAGTGCCCGCGCCCGGCGACAAAGTAATTTTGCTCGGCGGCAGAACGGGTCGGGACGGCTGCGGCGGCGCGACGGGCTCCTCGAAATCGCACACCCTCGAATCGCTCACGCACTGCGGCGCGGAGGTGCAGAAGGGCAACGCGCCCGAAGAGAGAAAGCTGCAACGGCTTTTCCGCAACAAGCGCGCCATGCGGCTGATCAAGCGCTGTAACGACTTCGGCGCGGGCGGCGTTTCCGTTGCGATCGGCGAGCTTGCCGACGGTCTGGACATCGATCTGAACGCGGTGCCCAAAAAGTACGACGGACTGGACGGCACCGAGCTCGCCATTTCCGAATCGCAGGAGCGCATGGCGGTCGTGGTGGAGCCCGACGCGGTGGAGGAATTCATCTGGCTTGCCGAAAAGGAGAACCTCGAAGCGACGGTCGTCGCCACGGTGACCGAATCCCCCCGTCTCGTGATGCATTGGAACGGCAACACGATCGTGGACGTATCGCGCGAATTCCTGAATTCCAACGGCGCGGAGAAGCATATCAGCGTCGTTCCCGAAAAATTAAAGGACTACCGCAGAACGGAGTTCGGCGGTTTCAGATACGAGTTCGAAAAGCTTGCGGGCGATCTGAACGTCTGCTCCAAGCGCGGGCTTTCCGAGCGGTTCGATTCCACGATCGGCGCGGGTACCGTGCTCATGCCCTTCGGCGGCAAGTATCAGATGACCCCGCCGCAGGCGATGGTTCATCTCGTATCGGTGGAGAAAGGGCACACCGACACCGTTTCGTATATGGCGTGGGGCGGCAATCCCTACGTGGCGGAAAAGAGCCCTTATCACGGCGCGTATCTCGCCGTCGTGGAGAGCGTGAGCAAGCTGATTGCCACGGGCGCGGATTTTAAAGACGTCTATCTTTCCTTTCAGGAATATTTCTTAAAACCGGGGCGGGATCCCGAGCGTTGGGGTCAGCCGCTTGCGGCGTTGCTCGGCGCGTTCAAGGCGCAGACCGAGCTCGGCGTTGCGGCGATCGGCGGGAAGGATTCCATGAGCGGAACCTTCGAGCATATCGACGTGCCGCCCACCCTCGTCTCCTTCGCGGTGACCACGGGCAAGGTGCGCGACGTCGTTTCTCCCGAATTCAAGGCGGCGGGGCACAAGGTCGTTCTGCTCGCGCCCGAGTACGACGAAAACGGCTTGCCCGTCACGGCGTCGCTTTTAAAGAATTTCCGCACCGTCACCAACCTGTTGCGTTTGCGCGGCGCGGTTGCGGTGTTCACGCCCGGTTTCGGCGGCGTGGCGGAGGGCGTGCTCAAATCCTGTCTGGGTAATCGAATCGGTTTCCGTTTTGCGGAAGAAGTTTCTTTGCAGACGATCTTCGGCTACAATTACGGCGCGTTCGTCATCGAGCTCGAAGGGAACGAGGCGGTCGGAACGCCGCTCGGGTTCACGACGAAGGAAGCGGAAATCTCCTACCGCGGCGAACGGCTCTCCCTCGAGGAATTGCAAAATATCTACGAGGAAAAGCTCGAGCCCGTCTATTCCTGCAATATTCCCGCGCCCGACCGCGCGGTCGAAAACTTCGAATATCCCTATGCGAGCACGGTTGCCTGCAACTTCAAATGCGAAAAGCCCAGAGCGCTCATTCCCGTGTTCCCCGGAACCAACTGCGAATACGATACGGCGAAGGCGTTTGCGGACGCGGGCGCGAAACCCGAAATTTTCGTGGTGCGCAACCGCACGCAGGACGAAGTCGCGCAATCGGCGGAAAAGTTCGCCGCGCTCGTGCGGGAGAGCCAGATCGTGTTCATTCCCGGCGGGTTCTCGGGCGGCGACGAACCGGACGGCTCGGGGAAATTCATCACGGCGTTCTTCCGCGGCGCGCAGGTGCGCTCGGCAGTGGAGGAACTGCTCGAACGGCGCGACGGGCTGATGGGCGGAATCTGCAACGGCTTCCAGGCGCTCGTAAAGCTCGGGCTCGTGCCGTACGGAAAAATCATCGAAACGGACGAGCACTGCCCCACGCTTACGTACAACGACATCGGGCGGCACCAGTCGCGGATCGTGCGGGTGCGCGTCGCTTCCGCGAAATCTCCCTGGCTTGCGGGAGTCAAGACGGGGGATATTCTTTCGGTGCCCGTTTCCCACGGCGAGGGCAGATTCGTCGCCGACGAAGCGCTGATCAAGGAGCTCGCGCGCAACGGACAGATCATGACGCAGTACGTTGATCTGGCGGGCAACGCCACCATGGACGTGCGGTTCAATCCCAACGGGAGCGCGTACGCAATCGAGGGCATACTTTCGCCCGACGGCAGAGTGTTCGGAAAAATGGGACACTCCGAGCGCAAGGGATTCGGACTGTACAAGAACGTGCTCGGCGAGTACGATATGCGCCTGTTCGAAAGCGCGGTGAAATATTTTAAGTAATTCATGGGATAGTTCATGAATTTCTTTCGATTAAGAATTCTTGCAGAGCAAAATGCGGGCAAAGAAATTCCGTGAGTGAAATAGGCTTATCGGTTTGCAAAACTCGTTCTCGTTGTGCGTAAATTTACAATAAGCCGTAAGGATACGGCAAGTTGAGTGCGCTGCCGCAAAAGCGTGGTTTTGCTTCGCGCAATCATTATAACGCAAGAAATTCGTGAATAAAAAAGGGAGTGTGTTTTTCATGAAATCGGATATCGAAATCGCACAGGAAGCGAAGTTGGAACATATTTCGAAGATCGCCGCACGGGCGGGGCTTACGGAAGACGAAATCGAATATTACGGCAAGCATAAGGCGAAAATCGATCTGTCCGTTTCCGGGCGCAAGGGCAGGCAGGGCAAGCTCGTACTCGTTACGGCGATCACGCCCACTCCCGCGGGAGAGGGAAAAACGACTACCACGATCGGGCTCGCCGACGGGCTGTCCCGAATCGGCAAACGCGTCGTCGTCGCTCTGCGCGAGCCTTCGCTCGGACCCGTGTTCGGCGTCAAGGGCGGCGCGGCGGGCGGCGGTTACGCGCAGGTCGTGCCGATGGAGGACATCAATCTGCACTTCACGGGGGATTTCCACGCGATCGGCGCGGCGAACAATCTGCTTGCCGCCATGCTCGATAATCACATTTTTCAGGGCAACGAGCTGAATATCGACCCCGAACGGATTACCTGGCGCAGATGCGTGGACATGAACGACCGTCAGCTCCGCAACATAGAGGACGGATTGGGGGGCGGCAAGAACGGCGTGCCCCGCAAGGACGGTTACGATATTACGGTGGCGAGCGAGATCATGGCGGTTCTCTGCCTCGCTTCCTCGCTTGCCGATCTGAAGGCGCGGCTTGCGCGCATAATCGTGGGCTACACGTACGACGGCAAGCCCGTCACCGCGGGCGATTTAAAGGCGGCGGGCGCCATGACCGCGCTCTTGAAGGACGCGTTAAAGCCCAATCTCGTGCAGACGCTCGAGGGCACGCCCGCGATCGTGCACGGCGGACCGTTTGCGAATATCGCGCACGGTTGCAACTCCGTGCTCGCGACCCGCACCGCGCTCGCGCTCGGCGACTACGTCGTGACGGAAGCGGGTTTCGGCGCCGATCTCGGCGCGGAAAAGTTCTTCGATATCAAGTGCCGCGCGGCAGGGCTGAAGCCCGCGGCGGTCGTCGTCGTCGCTACGGTCCGCGCTTTGAAGATGCACGGCGGGCTTCCCAAAACCGCCCTCGGGGAAGAAAACCTTCCCGCGCTCGAAGCGGGGCTTCCCAACCTGTTGCGGCATCTTAAAAACGTCACGTCCGTTTACGGGCTTCCCGCTGTCGTTGCAGTCAACCGCTTCCCGACGGATACCGACGCGGAGATCGCGCTGGTCATCGAAAAGTGCAAGGCGCTCGGGGTCAACGTGGTGCTCTCCACCGTCTGGGCGGAAGGGGGCAAGGGCGGCGAAGCGCTCGCAGAAGAGGTGGTCCGTCTCTGCGGAGAAAAGAACGATTTCCGGTTCTGCTACGACGAAACCCTGCCGATCAAAGAAAAGATCGGCGCCGTGGCGACCAAAGTTTACGGCGGCGACGGGGTCGATTATACGCCCGAGGCGGAGGAGCAGATCGCGCGGTTCGAAGAGCTCGGCTACGGAAAAACGCCCGTATGTATCGCGAAAACGCAGTACTCGTTCTCGGACGACGCAACCAGGCTCGGCGCGCCGGACGGGTTCCGTATCACCGTGCGCAGCGTCAAAATTTCGGCGGGCGCGGGCTTCGTCGTCGTGCTCACGGGCAATATTCTCACCATGCCGGGACTGCCCAAGGTACCCGCCGCGGAGAGGATCGACGTGGACGAAAACGGCAAAATAACGGGGCTTTTTTAATGGACGAACTTGAATTTCTGAAAAGCGCGGTACCGCCTCTCCTCGGGTGGTACCGTATTTATAAACGGGATCTCCCGTGGCGGGGCACGCGCGATCCGTACCGCGTGTGGGTTTCGGAGATCATGTTGCAACAGACGCGGGTCGAAGCGGTAAAGACCTATTACTGCAATTTTCTCGAAAAATTCCCCACAGCGGAAGCGCTTGCGGCGGCGGAGCTTCCGGAAGTGCTCAAATCGTGGGAGGGGCTCGGCTACTACTCCCGCGCCCGCAATCTGCACGCGGCGGCGAAGATCATAGCCGAAAGCGGCTTCCCGCAGACTTGGGAGGGGGTGCGCGCCCTGCCAGGAATCGGCGATTATACGGCGGGCGCGATCTGTTCGATCGCTTACGGTTTGCCCTGCCCCGCGGTGGACGGCAACGTCTTGCGCATTCTCACCCGCCTGTTGAAGGACGGGCGGAATATCGACGACAACCGTACGAAGGCGGAGTTTTCCGCCATGCTGAAAGAGGTGTATCCGGAGGGAGCGGGAGATTTTTGCCAGTCGCTCATGGAGCTGGGCGCGATCGTCTGCGTGCCGAACGGCGCGCCGCTGTGCGGGCAGTGCCCCTGGCGGGAGTTCTGCCGCGCGCATCTTGCGGGCGAGGAGGAAAGATATCCCGTCCGCGCCGAAAAGCGGGCGCGCAAACGGGCGGACTATATGGTGTTCGTGCTCGAACGGGAGGGAAAATTCGCCATCGAACAGCGGAAAGAGAGCGGGCTTCTGGCGGGTCTGTGGCAGTTTCCGCTCATGGAAAAGGAGAGCGCGTCCCCGCCCGAATATTTCGGCACGGTCGCGGCGAAGAGGTCGGCAAAGCACATATTTACCCACGTGGAATGGCATATGACGGGGTATCTCGTGCGCGCAAGGGAGTTCTTTCCCGATTACGTCTGGGCGAGCGAACGCGAAATTTCCGAAAAGTACGCGCTGCCTTCGGCGTTCAAAGCGTTTACGCCCTGGCTGTCAAATAGTTAACAAAGTGAAATATCTATGTAATATATCTTGACAAAACGGCATACTTATAGTAAAATAACGAAAAAAGACAGGAGGCAAACAGATGAGCGTTTTAATATGCGATTCCAACGGGGAGCTCTGGCACACCCGTGTAAAAGAGTTGGGGCTCGATTATATTTCCATGCCCTATTCGTTAAAAGGAGAGGAATTTTTCTACGATCTCGGCGAAAAGACGAATTTCAAATATTTCTACGATACGGTGCGCGGGGGAGAGATTCCCAAGACGCAGGCGCTGAATCCCGAGGATTACAAGCGCATTCTGACTCCGTATTTCGAACGGGGAGAGGACGTGCTCTACGTCAGCTTTTCGCATAAGCTGAGCGGCACGTTCCAACAGCTCGACGCGGCGTATAAAGAACTGCAGGAGCGCTTTCCCGAACGCAAGCTGAAGGTGTTCGACACCAAGAGCATTTCGCTCGGCGCGGGGATTCAGGCGGAGCAGGCGGCGGTTTTGAAACAGAAGGGCGCTTCGGACGAGGAGATTCTCGCGTTCCTGCGGGAGTTTACCGACCGCGTGTGCGTATATTTCGTTGTGGACGATCTGATGCATTTAAAGCGGGGCGGACGTTGCTCGGGAATCGCCGCGGTGGCGGGCACCATTCTGGGGTTGAAGCCCATGCTCACGATCGACGAAGAGGGCGGTTTGAAGGTGATCGGCAAGCTCGGCGGCAGAAAGAAGGCGATTTCGACGCTTGCGAACAAGGTGATCGAGGAGCTCGCCGACGAAGAGAAATATTCCGTCTATATCGTTGACGCGGACTGCAAGGAAGAAGGGGATAAACTGCGCGATCTGATTCTGGCGAAGCGTCCGAACGCGCAGATCGTGCGGCAGATCGTGGGACCCGTGATCGGCTCGCACTGCGGACCGGGTACTCTCGGCGTGATCTTCGTGGGCAAGGAAAGACCGATCAAGCTGAAATAAGTTCACGGAACTTTTTCTTTCGAAAGACTTTTACAACAAAAAAGAATCATGAACTCCCGCGTTTGACATTGCCGCGGGAGTTTGGTATAATAGGGATATTATGGGAACCGATTTAATCGTAGGCGAAGTGCTGAAACCGCAGGGAATCCGCGGCGAACTGAAAATAAAGCCCTTTACCGACAGCGCCGATGACTTCCGTTCGTTCAAGCGGGTGTTCCTCGGCGGCGAGGAATTCAAGGTGCTTTCGGTGCGCACGGGCGACGGCGCGGTCTATCTGGGCTTGCGCGGCGTACCCGACCGGAACGCGGCGGAGCTTCTGCGCGGGCGGCAGGTTACGATCCCGCGCGAGGAAGCGCCGGAACCCGAGGAAGGGCGGTATTACATCGCCGATCTTCTGGGCTCGGAGATCGTCACGGAAGCGGGGCAGGTTCTCGGCACGCTGACGGCGGACGGGAAAGAGATTTTGTTTCCCGCGGTGAAGGGCGTCGTCACGGAAATCGATCTGATTGCAAAGAAGCTCGTCGTCAATGAAAAGCGGTTTTACGAAGTGGCGGTGATATAGGTTCACGAATTTCTTTTCTGCGAAAAGAAATTCCGTGAGCTTGTAACCGTAATGCTTCGGCTGCCCCTGCTTTGCGGGGGCGGCTCCCGCGGAGCGGGTGGTGGGGGTGGAACCCAACGGAGTCTTTTTATGAAAATTACGATACTGACGCTCTTTCCCGAGATGTTCGCGCCGCTGTACGAGAGCATCGTCGGGCGGGCGGTGAAAGAGGGGAAGCTGACGATCGAAACGGTGAACCTGCGCGACTATACCGAGGATAAACATAAGAAGTGCGACGACTATCCCTTCGGCGGCGGCGCGGGCATGGTGATGATGGCGCAACCGATCGGGAGCGCGATCGAGGCGGTCGATCCCGAACACAAAGCGCGCAGAATCTATCTTTCGCCGAAGGGCAGAACGTTCCGGCAGGACATGGTGTACGGGCTCGTCGAATGCGAGCATATCGTGTTGTTGTGCGGGCATTACGAGGGCGTCGATCAGCGCGCGATCGATCTGTTTATCGACGAGGAGCTCTCCATCGGCGACTACGTGCTGACGGGGGGCGAACTGCCCGCGATGGTGATTGCCGATTGCGTGGCGCGCTACGTGGACGGCGTGCTGTCGCCCGAATCGCTCGTGCAGGAGAGTTTTTCGGAAAACCTGCTCGAATACCCGCAATACACCCGCCCCGTGGAATACCGCGGGCTTGCGGTGCCCGAAGTGCTCCGCAGCGGGAACCACGCGCAAATCGACAAATGGCGGCGGGAAGAATCGCTGAAAATCACGAAAAAGAACCGCCCCGACTTGTTAAAATAAAGCGGTTTTACCAAGATTTTTTATGAAACAAATTCAATGGTATCCCGGGCACATGGCGAAAGCCGTGCGCATGATGGAGGACAATTTAAAGCTCTGCGACGCGGCGGTGTTCGTGCTCGACGCGCGCGCGCCCGCGGCGAGCTTCAACCCCGTGTTAAAAAAAATGACGGGGAATAAACCCGTGCTGTATCTGCTTAACAAGGGAGATCTTGCGGACGGCAGGGCGGACGCGTTGCTGAACAGACTGCGCGAGAGCGGCGCGAACGCGGTGAAGATCGCCGCGAATTCTCCCGCTTCCCTGCGCCCGCTCACGGCGGCAATGAACGTGGCGGTCAGGGAAAAGCTTGACAAAATGAAGGAAAAGAGCGCGTCCCGACCCATGCGGTATCTGATCGCGGGAATTCCGAACACGGGCAAGAGCACCGTGATCAACCTGCTCTCGGGCGGAAAGAAGGCGCAGACGGGGGATAAGGCGGGGGTGACCCGCGCCAAACAGTGGGTGAAGTGCAACGGGTTCGAACTGCTCGACACCCCCGGCACCATGCCCCCTTCCTGCGAGAACCAGACGCTTGCGCGCAGGCTCGCCTATCTCGGTTGCATCAACGACGACATTCTCGAATTCGACGAAATCGCGCTCGCGCTTCTCGAAGAACTCTGGGCGAAGTATCCCGCGGCGCTGACCGAGCGGTACGGCGTTTCGGGCGGAGAACCGCTCGAAATGTTAAATCGGGTCTGCGCGCGGCGGGGATTCGTGCTTCGCGGAAACGAATACGACTACGAGCGGGGCGAGCGCGCCCTGATCGACGATTTCCGCAAGGGCAAGCTCGGCAAAGTTTGTCTGGACTCCGCCGAAGATCTTGCGGCGGCGGGGCTCGTATAATGGATTCGTTGCTTTACGAGCGGGAATATTTTGCCCGCGGCTATACGGCGCTTGCGGGGGCGGACGAAGTGGGCAGAGGTCCGCTGGCGGGACCCGTCGTGTGCGCGGCGGTGATTATGCCGCTCGAAGAAGAACTGCGCGTGGCGGGCGTGGACGACAGCAAAAAGCTCTCGCCCGGGAAGCGGGAGACGCTCGCCGAAAAGATCCGCGCGGTCGCGCGCGCCTGTTCGGTCTGCGAAGTGGAGGCTTCCGTGATCGACGAAATCAATATCTTGCAAGCCACCCGCCTGTGCATGAAGCGCGCCGTGGAGTCGTTGAAGCTTCCCGCCGACTTCGTGCTCACCGACGGAAATATGACCCTCGATTTATCCGTGCCGCAAAAGAGCATCGTAAAGGGCGACGCGCTCGTGTATTCGATCGGCGCGGCGAGCATCGTCGCGAAGGTTTATCGGGACGCGCTCATGAAGCGGTACGCCGAGGAGTTCCCCGGCTACGGGTTCGAGCGGAACGCGGGCTACGGCACGGCGGAACATATCCGCGCCATTCGGGAGATGGGAATATGCAGAATTCACCGAAAGACCTTCGTAACAAAATTCTGGGACGGAAGGGAGAGGACGCCGCCTGCAAGTACTTAAAAAAGCACGGCTACAAAATATTAAAGCGCAACTACACGACTCCCTTCGGGGAAGCGGATATCGTCGCCCGCAAGGGAGACACCTACTGTTTCGTGGAGGTCAAAGCGCGCGAGAGCGACGCGTTCGGGCTTCCCGCCGAGGCGGTAAACCGCGAAAAACAGCGCAGATACCGCATGATCGCGGGGTACTTCTGTTCCTATATGCGAGAGGAAGTTCCGATCCGTTTCGACGTTGCCGCGATATACGAGGGCGGCTTGGAATACTTCGAGAACGCCTATTAAACGGCAAATAAATTACGGGGAATCGGTCAATAATCTTCCGCGTATGCGCGGAATTGCTTTGGAGATAGAGATGTCTGACAAAAAAAGAAACAACGCCTTGAAAGGGAAATTATCCATCGAACTTCGGTTTCCGACCTACGTGGGTTACGCCGACTACTTTTTATCCACGCCCGTTTCCATGCAGCTCAAGAACGATTCTGCGGAGACGCTCGCGCTGAAGGTGACGGCGGAGAGCCCCGAAGGGTTGCTTTCCGCGTACGAGGAGGAGACGGAGGTCCCCTTCGAAAGCTCGGTGGAGCTCAACGCGAAGGACGTGTTCTCTCCCCTCTTTCTGGCGGGGAACGACGAGCTGCGCACCTGCACGGTCACGGTGGTCGCCGAATGCGACGGCGACGAGGTCTGCCGCAAAAAGACGGAAACGACGGCGCTTCCCTACGATTGGTGGGAGGGCGTGGGCGGCAATTCCGAGCGGCTCGCTTCCTTCGTGCGCCCGCGCATCGCCGATTGCGTGCCCGTTCTGAACGACGCGGGCAAGCGGTTGAAGAAGTGGAAGGCGGACGCCGAATTCTACGGCTATACGAACACCGATAAGAACGCCGTGCGGCAGATCGCCGCCGCCGTGTTCGCGGCGATCAAGGCGCAGTCGATCGAGAAGGACGGCGAAAACGATTTCACCAAGCCCGTGTGCGCGGTCAAGGCGGGGTCGCTCGTCAAAAGCCACACGGCGAGCAGTCTGCAGCTCGCGGTGTTCGCGGCGGCGTGTCTGGAAGCGGCGCACCTGCATCCCGTAATCGCCGTGGGCGAAAAGGCGGCGGGCGTGGGCGTCTGGCTGTACGACACCAGCTTCCTCGAAACGGTGACCGACGATTGCGAAATCGTGGAAAAATACCTCTCCGAAGGGATCAACAATCTGTGCTTTTTCGACGTGGAGGACTTGTACTCTTCCACGAACGCGGCGTTTACGCCCTCGGAGGGCCATTTCCGTCAGAAGCTCAAAGAAGGGTTCTACGAGTTTTTCGTCGATATCCGCCGTTGCCGCATGGGCGGCATCTCGGCGCTTCCCCTGCGCGGAAAGGGCTTGCACGGATACGAGCTGTTGAAGGAAGAGGAGCTCTCGGACGACAAAGCGCCCGCGCCGCTGCCCGTGCTCAAACGGCTCGCGTTGCAGGGCAAGCAGACGAAGAACCAGCAATGGGAGCGGCGGCTTCTCGATCTGACGGGCAAGAACGCGCTGTTGAACTTTACGGGCAAGAACGCTTTGAAGGTGCATTCCGCCGACGTGGATAAGCTCTATAATATCCTCGTCGAAAAGAAATCCATGAGCTTAAAACCGTTGCCGCAGCCTTCTTCGGAGCCCGCGTTCGGCGGAGAATTGAAGAGTCAGCGCAAGGAGCTGGTTTTACTCGAACAGAAAAAGGGCGTGCTCCGCACCTATACCGACGCCAAGACGACGGCGGACCTCGCCTCCAAATTGCTTCGGCGCAACCGCGAGGCGGACGAGGAGACGGGCGCGAAGATCTTATATCTCGCCTTCGGATTCCTGAAATATACGAGCAAGGAGGACGGCGCGGCGAAATACGCACCCCTCGTGCTCGCGCCCGTCGATCTCGGCAGGGCGAAGGGCAACGAGGATTACGCGGTGAAAATTTCGCAGGGGGAATATTTCGTAAACACCACCCTGCTCGAGCTTTTGAAACAGGATTTCAACATCGACGTCCGCGGCTTGGGCGGCGACGTTTCGGCGTTGAAAATCGCGGAGATCATCGCCATGGTGCGCGCGGAAACCGCATCGATGAAGGGGTGGGAAGTCGTCGAGGACGTGTACCTTGCCACCTTCTCCTTCACCCGCTATCTGATGTGGAACGATATGCGCAAGCACATCGGCGAGTTCAAAAAGAACGCGCTCGTCTCCGCGCTCATCAATAAGCGGCTGGAGCGCGCGGAAACCCCCGCGCCCTCCGAGGAGGACGACGCCGATCCCGAGCGGGTGCTTCTGCCCCTGCCTTCGGACAGCTCGCAGTTCTCCGCCGTCGCGCTTTCGGCGACGGGCGCGAGCTTCGTCTTGCACGGTCCTCCCGGAACGGGCAAGAGCCAGACGATCACGAATATTATCGCCAACGCCCTCTGCGACGGAAAGCGGGTGCTCTTCGTCGCGGAAAAGAAAGCCGCGCTCGACGTGGTGAAAAAGCGGTTGGACGGGATCGGAATCGGGGATTTCTGCCTCGAGCTCCACTCGAACAAGGCGGATAAATCGGACGTGCTCCGCCGCATGGAAAACACCCTGCTGTTAAAGGCGGAAGGGGAGTCTGGCGGCTACGGCGAACGGGCGAAGGAGCTCGTCGCCCTGCGCGAAGAATTGAAGGCGCCCATGCGCGCGCTGCACGAGCGGCGCAGACTCGGCGTTTCGGTGTATCAGGCGATTCTGCTTTACTTGCAGAACAAGAACGCGCCCGATATCATGGACGTGGAGAGTTCCTTCTACGACACGCTCACCGAGGGGAAGCTTCTCGAATGCAAGAACATGATTCTTTCCGCCGCGGCGGCGGCGAAGGAATGCGGCGGGGTGAACAATTCTCCCTTCGAGAACGTGAACCTCACCGAATACACGCAAGCCGCGCGCGATAAAATCTTCTGCGCCTGCGAAGTGATCCTTGCGGAGATCCGTCACCTGAAATCCTTCCTCGCGCTGTTGCTCGAATTTTACCGCCAGCGGGTTTCCACGCTCACCGAACGCAAGTTGAAGGCGATCGCAGACATGGCGAAGGAGCTCGCGTCGGGCGGGTACGACAAGTATTTCGCGGGGGTTCCCGAAGAGGAATTTTACGTGTTCTATAACGCGAACCGCCGCTACGATTCCTGTCTCGAATACTTTAAAAAGCACTTTAAAAATCTCGTCGAGCCGGAAATGGACCTGCGCGAGCTGAACAAGTTCGTGGAAGAGGGCGGCGATTGGCGGTTGAACAAACAGGTGCGGAGCCTCGTCAAACGGTTGCAGAAGAACGCTTTGCACGAGCTCTCGGAAGAGGATATCACGAAGTATCTGCAAACCCTCGTCGAAATCTGTTCGGCGCGCGAGCGCATCGAAAACAGCGCGCATCTCGGCAAATACGTCACCGACCGCGGCGGCAGACTCTCCGCCAAGAAGCGGGTGGAATACCTCGCGGGGCTGTACGCGCTGCATGCGGAGTGCTCCTCCGTCTTTCTCGATTACAATGCGGACGCGTTCAACGGCATGTGCATCCGCGCGACGAGCGGATACACCCGCCCCGTGCTCGAAGGGTACGTGAAGGCGGTGGAGAGCTTCTTCCGCGCGCAGAAGAGCTTTCTTACGGTGACGCACGCGGATAAGGATAAGATTCGGGAAGAGGACGTTCTCGACTATTATTCCGCCAACGCTTCCGCGCTGATCGACAACATCGACATGCTTCCCAACTGGTGCATGTACCGCAAGACGACGCAGAAGCTCTCCGCGCTCGGACTCAATTTCATTTCCGAAGCGCTCGAAAGCGGCAGACTCAAAGGGGAGAACATTCTCGCGGGCTTCGAGAAGAACGTCTATAAGAACTTCCTCGAAATCAACATTCCCGCCGACCCCGATCTCTCCCGCATGACGGTCGGCACGCTCGAGGACACGATCGAAAAATTCCGCCTTGCCTGGGAGGAGTTCGGCAAGCTGACCCGAACCCATATCCGGAACGTGCTCGTTTCCCGTCTGCCCGATCCCGAGGGAGAGGGCAGCCTGAGCGTGGAGGTGTCGACCTTCACCCGCCTTGCCAAGAGCAATCTGCGCGGCACGGGCTTGCGGGGCTTGTTCACCGAAATTCCCGCGCTCTCCGCGGTCGTCTGCCCGTGTATGCTCATGAGCCCGACGACGGTGGCGCAGTACCTCGCGCCCGAGGCGAACGCGTTCGATCTCGTCATTTTCGACGAGGCTTCGCAGATGTCCACCGCCGAGGCGGTCGGCTCCATCGCCCGCGCAAAGGCGGCGATCGTCGTGGGAGACCCCAAACAGCTCCCGCCCACGACCTTCTTCCATTCGGCGTACGTGGACGAGGACAATCTCGATACCGAGGACCTCGAAAGCGTGCTCGACGACTGCCTTGCCCTCGGTATGCCCGAGCGGCACCTCGTATGGCACTACCGCAGTAAGCACGAATCGCTGATCGCCTTCTCGAACAGCATGTACTACGACAACCACTTGTGCACCTTCCCGTCGCCCGACGGGCTGGAGAGCAAGGTCCGCTTCGTCGAGGTGGACGGCACGTACGACCGCGGCTTTACCAAGCGTAACCGCAAGGAAGCGGAAGCCCTCGTGAAGGAAGTGGTGCGCCGTCTCTCCGATCCCGTTCTTTCCCGTTCGAGCATCGGCGTCGTCACTTTCTCGGGCGCACAGCAGGAGGATATCGAACGCCTGCTTGCCAAAGAGATCGCGTCGCGCAGATTGGAGAGCGCCGCGTACGAACGCGAAGAGCCGCTGTTCGTGAAGAATCTTGAAAACGTGCAGGGTGACGAACGCGACGTCATTCTGTTCTCCGTCTGCTACGGACCGGACAGTTCGGGCAGAGTCTCTCTCAATTTCGGTCCGCTGAATCAGGCGGGCGGTTGGCGCCGGCTCAACGTCGCCGTCTCCCGCGCGCGGGAAGAGATGGTCGTGTTCTCCACGATGACCGCTTCCATGATCGATTTGCAGCGCACCTCCTCCAAGGGAGTGGCGGGCTTAAAGGCGTTCCTCGACTTTGCGGAGCGGGGCAGAACGACTCTTGCCGTCAAGTCTGCGTCTTTGCGCGGCGGCGCGGGGATCGGGAAGTTTATCGCCCGCGAGATCGAGGGCTACGGCTACGAATGCCGTTACGACGTGGGCGCGTCCGATTTCAAGATCGACGTCGCCGTCATCGATCCCCGCAACAAGCACCGCTTCGTGCTCGGGATCGTGTGCGACGGCACCGACAAGTTCTCCGTGCGCGACCGTAACCTGTTGCAGGTGCAGACGTTAAAGCGGGGCAACTGGAACGTATTGCGCGTCAACAGCGTGAATTATTACAACAATCCCAAGCGGGAAATCAAGCGGATCAAGGAACTGCTCGATAAACTCACGGGCGCGGAAAAGAAGGCGGTGAACTGGGTTGCTAAATACCAGAAGCCCTACCGCGCCGTCAAGACGGAAGGGGCGGAGACCTCCGCGTTCGTGACGGGAGGAGAGCACGACGGGGAGATCGTCGCCCGCCTGAAGGAAATCGTGGCGGCGGAAGAGCCGATTTCGCGCTCCTTCCTGAAAAAGCGTTGCCTTTCGACCTTCGGGATCGGCAAGAGCGGAAACAAGGTGGACGCCCGCCTCGACGCGCTGATCGATTCCTGCGGGTTCCAGCGCGACCGCGTGATGAATACGGACTACTTTTTCAAAAATCCCAAGTCGCTTCAGATCGGCAAGTTCCGCGTGGAAACGGAAAACGCTCTGCGCAGAAGCGAAGAGGATTTCTCCGTCTACGAAACGGTTTCGTTCATCAAGAGCGCGCTCGAAGAGCGGGTCGCCTTGTACATGGACGAACTGCTGACGCTCACGGCGGGAGTATTCCGCGAACTCAAACCCACCGAGCGGCTCGCCGCATATCTGCGCGATTGCGTGCAGTACGGCGAAGAAAAGGGGCTGTTCGTGCGTTCGGTTTCCGACCGCATATCGCTCGCATAAGAGGAGTCTATGAAGTTTCAGTCACGGCACAGAATGAGCGTCTGGCAATATCTGGCGCTCGGCTACTTGCTCGTTATACTGCTGGGGAGCGTGTTGCTCGTCCTTCCCGCGGCTTCGAAGGGGGGCGGCACTTCCTATCTCGACGCGCTCTTCACCGCGACCTCGGCGACCTGCGTCACGGGGCTTGCGGTATACGATACGGGCGTGCATTGGAGCGGCTTCGGACAGGCGGTGATCCTGCTTCTCATTCAGACGGGCGGGCTCGGGTTCTCGACCTTCGTCACCGTTATGTTCATGATGGTGCGGCGGGGCTCTCTCGGCGTGTACGAAAAGCGCACGATCATGCAGACCTTCGGCGGCAACCGCATGTCGGGCGCGGGCAAGCTGATCCTTCGCGTCGTCGTCGGAACGTTCGCCATGGAGTTCGTCGGCGCGTGTCTGCTCATGATCCGCTTCGTTCCCCAATTCGGCGGAATCGGCGTGTATTATTCGGTTTTCCACGCCGTGTCCGCATTCTGCAACGCGGGGTTCGATCTGTTCGGCAGGGAGGGCGCGGAGTTCGTTTCGCTCTCGGCGTACGCCACCGATCCGCTCGTTTCCATCGTGATCCCCGTGCTCATCATTCTCGGCGGGCTCGGCTTCTGCGTGTGGGGCGATCTCATCGATTGCAGACTGCGCCCCAAGAAGATGCAGTTCTACACCAAGTTCATTCTGCTCTTCAACTCTCTGCTGCTCGTCATTTCCACCGCGCTGTTCCTGCTCTTCGAACGGAGCAATCCCGCGTACGCGGATTATAACTTCGGGCAGAAGCTGCTCTGTTCCTTTTTCAACGCGACGACGACCCGCACCGCGGGCTTCTTTACGACCGACTTTTCCGCCCTCTCCGAGAGCGGGTATCTGCTCGCCGTCATTCTCATGTTTATCGGCGGGAGTTCGGGTTCTACGGCGGGCGGAATCAAAATCAGCACCTTCGCGGTGATCGTAACCGGTATGTGGGCGGTGCTCCGCGGGCGGCGGGATATCAATATCGGCAAGCGCAGGATCGACGGTTCCCTGCTCGGACAGGCTCTCGCCATCTTCATGGCGTACCTTTCCATTATTTTGCTTGCGACGATGGTGATCTGCGCGATCGAACCCGCGGGTTCGGACACCTTCCAGAGCGTGCTGTTCGAAACGGCTTCCGCGCTCGGAACGGTGGGGTTGAGCCTCGGCATTACGCCGAACTTACACGCGGTGTCCAAAGTCGTGGTCATTTTGCTGATGTACATGGGGCGCGCGGGCGTGTTGACGCTCTCGCTCGCCATCGCCAGAAAGCGCAGCGAGCCGGAAGTGCGCCGTCCCGTTGTGGAAACGTTCTATATCGGATAATAAGGAGTGAATTATGGTATCGGTACTTCTCATAGGAATGGGAAAATTCGGGCGTACGCTCGGGGAAAAACTGCTCGGCATGGGCGACGAGGTCATGATCGTGGACCGCAACGAGGACGCGATCAATTCTCTCGCTTCCAAATACACGAACGCGCTGATCGCGAACTGCATGAACGAGGAAAACCTCTCGGCGATGGACATTCCCTCCTTCGACGTCTGCGTGGTCGCAATCGGCGACGATTTCCAGTCCTCGCTCGAAATCACGTCTATTCTGAAGGATCTGGGCGCGAAGAAGATCATTTCCCGCGCCACCACGGAGATTCAGCGCAAGCTGCTTCTGCGCATGGGCGCGGACGAGGTCATCTACCCCGATATGGATATCGCCGAAAAGCTTGCGGTGCGGCTGAACTCGCGGAACGTCATCAACTACATCGACATCGACGCCGACTATTCGATTTTCGAAATTTCGGTGCCCGCAAAGTGGGTGAACCGGAAGCTGATCGACGTGAATCCGCGCGTCAAGTACGGCATGAACATTCTGACCGTGAAAAAGGGCAGGCAGGTGATCGCTTCGCTCGACGGGAACTACGTGTTCGAAGCGGAGGATCAGATCGTCGTATTCGGCAACACCGAACGCATTCTTGCGTTCATGAACAAGACGAAGAAATGATCCTGCGGCAAACGGAGCGCGCCGATGCGAAAGTGCGGTTTTGCATCGGCGCGTGGTTATCTTAAAATAAAAAAAATCAAAAACTCTTGTAAATGATTATAAAATCGATTGACAAGCCCCCGCGATTGTGTTAAACTTTCGTTACGCACCTGAGTGGGGTGTAATTTTTTTGTATGGAGTTTTTACGCAATGGCTACCAAATCCACGAGAATGAAAGTGACGTTCGAGTGCACCGAGTGCAAGAACAGAAATTACGACAGCTTTAAAAACAAGCGGAACGATCCCGACCGTTTAGAGCTGAAAAAGTATTGCCCCGTCTGCAAAAAACACACCGTTCATAAGGAATCCAAGTAATTTTTCCGGAGTATTATTATGGCTAAATCCACCGAAAAAGCGCCCGCAAAGGAAGAAAAGCGCGGCAAAGAGCCCGAAAAAAAGGCGAAGAAGCAGGACAAGAACAAAAAACCGAATATCTTCGTCCGCATGGGCAGAAAGTTGAAGGAAACTTTTTCCGAATTGAAGCGCGTATCCTGGCCGTCGTTCGGCAAGGCGGTGAAGGCGACGGGCGTCGTTCTCGTAATCGTGCTCATCTTTACGCTTGCCGTTACGGGCGTGAACTACGGGTTCAGCG
>JAETTR010000313.1 GCA_021768985.1 Bacillota bacterium | reverse complement strand
CTCGCGGATAATAAATACCGCTTTGTCGAAGCCCGCTTTTTTAGCATCGTAAACGGAGAAGTCAAGAATCGCTTTTCCGTCTTTTGTAATCGGTTCGGCTTGCTTGAGTCCGCCGAATCTGCTGCCCATACCGGCAGCCATGACTGCCAACGTCGTTTTCATGTCGTTTACCGCCTTATTCGTACCGTTTCCCGATACCGATTCTATCATAACATATCAAAAAAGACAAGTATATAGTTATTTTTATCTTAATTCTATAAAATTCGGTAAAATAGCGCTTGCGGTTCGCTTGGAGTTATGTCTAAAAAATTGAATGGGCAATCAAAAAGGTTTCCGAACAGGAAACCTTTTTTTTATTGCGAAATATTTAAAAAACTCATTCCAGAACGTTCGAGGTGATATAATCAACGCCCCAGGCAATCATATTTTAGGCGCCCTTCGGGTCGTCGCAGGTCCAGCAGTTGACTGTGACGCCTTTGGCGTGGAATTGCGCACGTACCTCTTCGGACAGCGTCCACCAGCCGACCTCCGCGTCGATCTTGTGCTCGGCGAGCGTGTCGATCACTCCTTCCGTGAGCTCTCCCGTTAAAAATTGCACAGGCTGTTCGGGCAGGATTTTGCGCACGGTCAGGAGGTTATCGAAATCGAAGGATATAAAAATGACGCGGTCGAGCGTATAGCGTTTTTTACAAATATCGATCACTTCGCGGATATTTTCCTCTTTCATGCGGTTTTTCAGTTCCACGACCGCGGTTTTGCCGTAGCGTGAGAGCACGGCGAGGTACTCCTCGAAGGTGGGGATTTTCAGCGTTTCGCTGAATTCTTCCGAATCGATTTCTTTTAACCGCAGCGCGCGCAGGGTTTCGGAATCGTTTTCTTCCAGTATCAGATTTTTATCGCAGAGTCGTTCCGTTTCGTTGTCGTGATAGACGAGGTATTTGCCGTCGGTCGTCACGTGAATGTCGCATTCCGCACCGAAGTAAGTGCGGTTTCCCGCCGCGATAAACGCGGGCAGGGTATTTTCGCGCTCGAGTCGGCTCGCGCCTCTGTGCGCAATCATCTTCGTCTGTTTTTTGTCCTGAATTTTTACGGTATCTACCATGATTTTTCCTCTGAATTCCCGCCTTTTGGCAAGTTTTACGGTAATTATAAGCCGGGGAAGAAAAAAAGTCAATCTTTTTACGCAAAATAGTTGTAAAATATTCTTTTTTTAACGTGCGCGTATCTTCTTTATTTGGGAATTTTTTCGAAAAATGAAAGTGAAATGTGAAAATATTTCACAATATACTCTTATAATTTAAATAATTTCACAAAATTATTTTTTATTTAAAAATGATTTTCCTATTTTTTCGTATCATTATACTATCAATCCCGCCGCAAGTATGCCATACTTAATTTACAATTATGACAATAGGAGGAAGTTATGAAAAAGAAACTGATTTTGTCGGTTGTGCCGGCATTGATTGGTTTGTGCGCGCTCGTCGGCTGCGGCGAGGACGGCGGAAACAAGACTCCCGTCGTTCCCGATACCGGAGAATTCGACGTTGCGAAAGCGACGATAACGGGGATCAGCGCGGAAGTTACCGCCGAACTCGGTACCCGTTACACCATTCCCGTTCCCGTCGTGGAGTACAACGGCAGTAAACGGGAGGTTTCTTTCGAGGTGCTCGACAGCGAAA
The DNA here is from genome assembly GCA_021768985.1 of Bacillota bacterium. GTDB lineage: Bacteria > Bacillota > Clostridia > Christensenellales > Borkfalkiaceae > Gallimonas. The sequence goes on along the minus strand of JAETTR010000313.1, from coordinate 75 downwards.
ACAACGCGGTCGAGCTTGTCGCGCGCGGCACGCGGTTTTACGTGGAGAGCGTGAACGACTACAAGATCAACTACT
>JAETTR010000312.1 GCA_021768985.1 Bacillota bacterium | reverse complement strand
CGCGAAGCTCTTCCCGCAATTCGTAAATTCTGTTTTTCAATTTTTCTTCGGCTTCTTCGTAATTCGCGGAAGTCAGTTTTCTGTCGTAGTATTCGGTGAGTTCCATGGGCTCGCCGAATATTACGTTCGTACGGCGGAATACGTGCGGGCGGTTGCAGATCGCAAAGGGAATCACGGGCGTTTTTGTCTTAATGGCAAGCAAAGCCGCGCCCCCGTGAAAGGGCAGAAATTCTTCGTCGGAAACTTTGTTTCTCGTGCCTTCGGGGAAAATGGAAATTTTTTCGCCGTGTTTGAGCGCCTTCATGGCGTCCATCAGCGTACGCACGTCCGAGCCGTCGCGCATGGCGCCGATTACGCCGATTTTCCGCGCCCACCAGCCGAGAACGGGGGCCTCGAGAATGGACTGTTTCGCCATGAAATGAATCCCTTCGCGTGTGGTATGCGCGGGATAAAAGATATCCCACAGGCAATAGTGATTGCCGACGTAGATACATGCGCCGTCGGGCGCTTTGTTGAATCCGTACAACTTAAAAGGATAAACCAACGAATGAATCGGATATCCGATACAACGGAGAAAATTGATTTTGGGAACGATATGTTTTCCCTTTTTATTTGTGGGAAATAACAGACGGTACTGTTTCGCCCACTTTTTTTGATTCTTTTCCCGCCGTTTCTGCCGTTTGGCTTCCTTTTTTAATTGTTTTTCCGTCTTTTCGGGCGCGTTCTGCTCCACCGTTTCCGCCATTAAATTTTCTCCTGCATTTTGTTCTTGATTTTTGCCACGACTTCGGTGATGCTCATATCCGAGGTGTCGATCAAAAACGCGTCGTCCGCCTGTTTCAGCGGCGCAAATTCACGCGTGGAATCCTGCTCGTCACGTTTTACGATATCTGCTTTCAGCTCTTCGAACTCAACCGCAATCCCTTTAGCCGTGAGCTCGTCGTAGCGGCGCTTTGCCCGCACCTGCGCGCTTGCCGTCAGATAGAATTTAAAATCCGCGTCGGGCAACACGTAGGTTCCGATATCTCTGCCGTCGAGCACGCAGGAGTTCCTGCTTGCGATTTCCCGCTGTTTTTCCACCATCTTTAAGCGAACGCATTTATGTTTGGAAATCGTGGAAGCCGCCATGGAAACGCTGGGCTCTCTGATCTCTTCCGAAACGTTCTTGCCGCCGAGCAAGGTAATTTGTTTTCCGTCTTCATAGCGAACGTCCAAATCGAGAGTCCGCATCAGATCGCAAACCCGACCTTCGTCCGCGACGTCGATTTCCGCCTGCAACGCCTTCAAAGCGCATGCCCGGTACATTGCGCCCGTATCGAGATATAAAATTTTATAGTCTTCGGCAAGCTTTTTGGCTACCGTCGATTTTCCGCTTCCCGCAGGACCGTCGATCGCTACGTTAAAAATCTGCGCCAGATCTTTCCGGAGCACCTTCGCACCGCGGAGATAGACGTGACGCGGCGTAAGATTCTTTTCGACGAAAAGCATGACGCGGATACAGAGTTCTAATCCGCCTTCGATATCCGGCTCGGTTGCAGTAAAGAGCGAACAACCCTCGAAGCCGGCTTCCCGTGCCGCTTTTGCGGGGTGGTAAGAATGGATATCGGAAGTACAGGAAAACACAATGCTCAAGATTTCTTCGCGTACAAGGACGTTGCGGTTTTCGATTTGCGAAAGCAATTCGGACACCGCCTTCTGGATTTCCTCCTTGCTGTCCCGCTCGATTGTCGTTGCGCCGCGTATTACCGTCATGAT
>JAETTR010000311.1 GCA_021768985.1 Bacillota bacterium | reverse complement strand
CACTGAACAAATGCGATTGCTTCGGCGCGGAAGATAATGTAAAGCGTTTCCGGGAACGGTACGGAAAGAAGTACAAGCTGTTTCCGATTACCGCCCTGCGCGGCGAGGGGCTGGACGATCTGTTGCTCGCGCTCTGCGAACTGCTCGATACCCTGCCGCCCGCCGAACGGATTCCCGCCGACGAGTTCGAATTCGAGCTCGAGGATAACACGCAGTTCGAGATCTTCAAGGACGAAGAAGGCGCGTTCGTCGTCGTGGGCGGGCTCGTCGATATGCTCTGTCGCAACGTGGTGCTGAACAATCCCGATTCCATGGCGTACTTTCAGCGGGTGTTAAAACTCCGCGGCGTGTTCAAAGAGCTCGCCAAAGCGGGTTGCGTTCAGGGCGACACCGTCGTCGTCGGCGCTGTGGAGTTCGAATTCGTCGAGTAAAGCGAATAGGTGACACGAATGGAAAAACTTCTGAAAGCGTTCTTTTACGATTACAAGTACTATCTGTTTCCCGATGACTGCGCTTCGCTGGAGCAATTAAAAGCGCAAAAGCAGGTCGTCGTGAAACGGCTCAAAGAGGAACGGTGCACGAAGGTAAGTACACGCTCTGTTTTCAAAGCGAGTTCGGCTATCAGCCCGTATACGTTTTACTGCTCGACTATTTGGCAAACGTTGCGAATCAGAAAGAAAACCCCGTGGCGCAGGCGGGCTGGAAGGCGTTGTCCTACCGCCCCGAGGGGTCCTTCCGTCCGAAGAAGGAATGGAAGGACGACGTTGCCGCGGCTTATCTGAAACCCGCGGAAAACGTGCCGTTCTGTTACGACGTCGTGCTGTTTCACCCGCATGCGGAAAAACTTGACGAAAAGAAAGAGCGCGAACTGATTTCGCATATCTATGAAAATATGTGCGCGCGGATCGGCGAAGAAAAGGTCTGGATGGTAATCAACGGTTTTGATTTTTCTTCCGAGAAAGTCGGGTTGCAGCCGACGGAAGAGATTGCAACCGCGTTGCGTCAGAAATACGAAGAGCACTTCGGCGAGTCGGCGGCGCGCGAAGAGGGCGGTTCGGTTTTCCCCGCGCCCCTTTCCTACGGAACGGGCGGGGAGCGTCGGACGAACGCGTTGCCCTTCCGCGACTTGATCGGCGAGGGCGTGACGCGTTGCGGCGCGTTGTCCTTTCTCGATCGGGAGGAGCTGGACGAAGAGCCGTTCTGGCTGTCGCTCGCGTCGTTTGCCTATCTCTACGTTCCGCGCCGTCCGGACGATACGGACAATCCTTTTCAGACGCTCGGTTGGTATCTGGCGAACGGGGAACAGGTTCCCGAACCGTTGCGCGATCCCGAGGATACGCGAGTCGGTTCGGGCGCCATCGGGTTTGCCGAATGCGGAGAGCACGGTTTTATTCTGGATTGTTTCGTCGCAAGCGAAAACAAATTCTTCCGTGCGTTGCGCACGATCGCGCCCGTATTGCAGGCTTACCGCGCAAAGGTCGTGCTCGTGAATCAGGACGGCGTCGCAGTTTACGACTGCGGATACCGGTTCAATATTTCGGAATAAGGAGAATCATATGACTTCGAAGCAAAGAAGCAACTTAAAATCGATTGCGGCGAATTTAAAGCCGATCGCGCAGGTGGGTAAAGAGGGGATCGGCGAGAACCTGATCAGGAGTTTGTCGGAAGCGCTCGAAGCGCACGAACTCATCAAAGTCAATCTATTGCCGACTTCGTCGGACGACGCGGATAATCTTGCCGCGAACATCGCCGATCTGTTGCACGGCGAAGTCGTGGCGGTCATCGGGCGAAAGGCGATTTT
>JAETTR010000310.1 GCA_021768985.1 Bacillota bacterium | reverse complement strand
GTGGGGCTAACCGCCGTACAGCACACCCTGTTGCTTACGGCAAGTATAACACGTCGCCGCAGGGAAGTCAAGCGAAAACGGGCGCGGCGCGGGGATCGGCGGCACGGCGAATCAGCCGAAGAACCCCTATCTCCCCCCACCGTGCGGGAGAGGACGGAAACGCTGATTCGAGAAAACGCCTCGATCGCGCAGGGCGGGCGGTGTCGGTCTACCGGGAAACAGGGTGAAAGCGGGAGATCGATTGAACGTGCCCGCAAATTTGCGGGCACGTTCCGGTGCAGAGCTTCTGATGGTCGACCGCATAGAGGATTGCGAAAGGTTGCCGAATGGCAATCTTTCGCACGCGCTTTTTTTCACGGGTGGCGAAAATTCGCTTTTTAGCCCGAAACCGACCTCGATTCGATCCACGCCGCACGCTCGGGCGGCGCACCGCACACCCAAGCGGCGGCAAAGCGTTTTCGAAAAAACGCGCCGCTTAATAATCTTTTAAAAAATCTTTTACATATATATGTATGTTTAGTGTACCACTTTTTGGACTTTCGCTGTGCCAATAAATATACCGCGAAAGTATAATAATTGATACGCAAATGCAAAAAGAAATCCCGCACGTTTTTTCACGTGCGGGACATGTAAAATCTTGAACGACTATAAGCGCGATCGATTCGCGCTGTTTTAGTGGCTATTCAGTTCGCCTACAAGTTACTCGGATCATGGCTGTTGCCTCCCGCCTGGGTAGCAATCGCACATTCTTCCGTTTGGTCGGAAGCCCGTATCGGAGCATTTCGGGCATTGCCAGATTGGTTGCAAATCGGCTTCGGATATATTTAACTCTGCCATGCGCCGGGCGCGTTCGGCTAACAGCTTTCTACGCTTTTCATAGAGCTCTGTAAGCTCGGGAAGGCAGAAGGCTTCTGCTCGTCCGATCTGTGGCTCTAATTTCCGCCGATCGGTATCTACACGCTTATATGTATCGTCTGCTTCCAAACGTTCTTGAAAGGCTTTTGCGCGGCTGTTAGCAATGTTTTGGAGCCGCATATAATAGCGTTCCCGTTCGGCGCGGGCGTTCGCATTCTCGATCTCCTGTTCTTTTGCACGAACCTCTTTGGAAGGCAACGGCGCAGTGGGCGAGGCTTGCTTCTGGAATTTCTTTTCGGATTTGCGCAGGAGTTTTTTGTTGACGGTAAATCTACTTCTTTGATAGTTGTTTATGCCTTTCTCGTTTTCGGGACGGAAGATCAGATCGGCATGCAGAAGCGTGGTGATACATTTTTGAACGGTGGTATCGCACAAATTGAGAATGGAAGCGATTCCGCGCACCGAGCTCTCGAAAAATCCTTTACCATGCTTATTGGAACAGTGCGTTCGAATCAGAGAAAGCACTTCGATTTCTGACTTTGTCAGATAGCGCGGTTCGGTTTCTCCGCGCACCGTGAATTTCGTCGCATTGAGAAAGAAATCGATCACGATAAATTTTTTTGATTTTTTCGGATTATTAAAGCGATAGGACGAGCAGATTCGACGGGATTTATCCTGAATAATAAGCTCGGCTTCTTTTAGCTCCTTAATCGCGCGAGCAACGGTACCATGCGAAAGGTTGAGATTCTCTTCAAACGTGCGATAAGTCTTATTACAGCTTGCATTTTCTTTTGCCGAGGAAAATCCGAAAATGGTACCCAAGATCAAGATTTCCGCTTTTCGAAGGAAGCGTCCGTTTTTCGGGTGCACCTTCTTTTTAAAGAGCGGGTAGGGGATTATCGCAAAGCCGTTTTCGGTTTCATTCAGTTGTAATTCTGTTTCAGCCATGCGGTAACTCCTTTTTAAGATTTAGGGATTTTGT
>JAETTR010000309.1 GCA_021768985.1 Bacillota bacterium | reverse complement strand
CTCTCTACGGCACCCCGCTCGAAAGCACGACGTACAAGTTCTCGAAGTGTCTGCAACAGCGCTTCGGCGTCATCCCCGGCGTTACCGATAAAAACTATATCACCAACAGCTATCACGTTCACGTTTCGGAGAAAATCGACGCGTTTACCAAACTGAAATTCGAGAGCGAGTTCCAGCAGCTCTCTCCCGGCGGCGCGATCTCCTACGTGGAGGTACCCAATATGCAGGATAACATTCCCGCCGTGCTTTCGGTCATGCAGTATATCTACGATAACATCATGTACGCCGAACTGAACACCAAGAGCGATTTTTGTCAGGTGTGCGGTTATGACGGTGAAATTTCGATCGTGGAAGAGGACGGAAAACTGTTATGGGAATGCCCGCATTGCCACAACCGCGATCAGGCGAAAATGAACGTCGCGCGCAGAACGTGCGGATACATCGGCACGCAGTTCTGGAATCAGGGCAGAACGCAGGAAATCAAGGACAGAGTTTTACATTTATAAAATCGGATGAATTACGCGGAAATCAAAACAACGGATATTGCCAACGGAGAGGGAGTACGGGTTTCCCTCTTCGTTTCGGGTTGCCGGCGGCATTGCAAAAACTGTTTCAACGGCGTCGCGTGGGATTTTCATTACGGAAATCCCTTTGACGAAGAAGCGCAGGAGTTTGTTCTGAACGCGCTTGCGCCCGATTATATCAGCGGGCTTTCCCTTCTCGGCGGCGATCCGTTCGAACCGGAAAACCAACGCGCGTTGTTGCCTTTTCTCAAAGAAGTGCGGCGGCGTTTCCCGCGCAAAAATATCTGGTGCTATACGGGCTATACCTATCAGAACGGCATTCTTGCCGAGCCGCAGGCGATTTGCGAAGCAACGCGGGAAATGATTTCGCTTTTGGACGTGCTCGTGGACGGACCTTTCGTGGAGGAATTAAAGGATATCCGCCTGAAATTCCGCGGTTCCTCCAACCAGCGGGTAATCGACGTGCAGAACACGCTAAGCAGCGGCAGAATCGTATTGCATTTAGCGTGACGAAAACGCGGCAAGGCCGCGTTTTTTCTTTGATACGTTTGACGAATCGGAAAAAATAGGCTATAATAATAGAAAATAAATCCGCAAAACAGAAAGGAGAATCGTATGAATAAATTACAAATGCGCCGTTATGCCAAACTGCTCGCAAAAACGGGGATCAACGTCAAGAAAGGGCAGTGGGTCATCGTACAAGCCGAGCTCGATCAGCCCGAATTCGTGGAGATGGTCGTAGAAGAACTCTACCGTGCGGGCGCGGGGAAAGTGACGGTGGAATGGTCGCATCAGCCCGTCAGCAAAATGCATTATAAATTTCAGGCGACGGACACGCTTTCCAAAACGGAAAAGTGGGAAATCGAAAAATGGGAGCTCAAAAAGAAGGAACTTCCCGCAATGCTCTATCTCGAATCCTCCGATCCCGACGGATTGAAGGGGGTGGATCAGGAAAAATTCACCGCCGTCCGCAGCGCGCGCACCAAAGTAATCAAGCCTTACCGCGACGAAATGGATAACAATTATCAGTGGTGCATCGCCGCGGTTCCCGGTAAGGCCTGGGCGAAAAAAGTTTTCCCGAACCTCAACGTAAATCAGGCGGTGGAAAAGCTTTGGGACGCCATTCTCACCGCTTCCCGCGCCGACGGAGCCGATCCCGTACGTGAGTGGGCGCGCCACAACGACACGCTTGCCGCGCGTTGCGATTATCTGAACCGCCTCGGACTCGTTTCTCTCGAATATAAATCAAAGAACGGTACCGATTTTAAAGTCGGTTTAATCGACGGAACACTGTTCATGGGCGGCGGTGAAGAGAGCTTA
>JAETTR010000308.1 GCA_021768985.1 Bacillota bacterium | reverse complement strand
GGGCGACGGAATCAATGTTGGCAAGTATACGGCGACGATTACGCTCATCGGCGAGGACGCCGGCAATTACGAGTTTGAGGAAGGCGACGACAGCGTCGAATTCGATATCGTGGCGAAGAAGATAACGGTAAACGTAAAGACGCTTGATATTACGGTGGACTATACCGGCGAGGAAATCACAATTTCCGATTGGTACGTATTCGTCGTGGACGACGGAACGTTCGAAGGACAGGACGAGGGCAAGGAGCTTGCCGAACTGTTCGATCTCGAAGGTCTGAACCTTTCGCACGAGTTCTACAATGCGGAGAACGAAAAGATCGAGCACGTCATCGACTGGGGCAAGTACAAGATCGTAGCCGTCGGATATCCCGATACGCTCGCTTGTCTGGGCGATTACGAAAATTACGAAGTCAGCGTAGAGCCGTTCGATCCTTGGGGCGTACTTACGGTGTTGAGCGCAGAAAAGCTTGAGCTTACCGAAGATTCCAGATATCAGTTCCTGACCGAGCAGACGGTGACGGTCGGCGGATATCCTTATTGGTACCGCAGAGCGTACGACGAACTCGGCTGGACGCACGGCGAAGACGATACCGAGCTGGATCGCATCGTACTCGGGCAGATATCGCCGAACACGACGATCGAAAAGTTCCTCGAAAACTTCACCGATACGCCCAAGCTGCGGCTGTACACCCGCGACAATAAGCTCGTTTACGACTGCGGTAAGATTGCCGAGGGTATCGACGAGAGCGAGTTTGCAAGCTACGTCGTTGGAACGGGCTGGTATGTGAAGTACGGTTCGGCTCCGGATATGGCGGATACGGTGTATCTGTCCGTACTCGGCGACGTCACGGGTGACGGCAGGATCGACGCGGAAGACTCCGAAGCGCTGTGCGCCTTCATTATGGGACGGCGTTCCGAAGATTGCGTGAAAGTGTTGTTGACACTCGAGGGCGAATTGGCGGCGTTTATCGTGAACAACGGTCAGATTTCGGCGGCGGATCTTTCCCGTCTGAATTGGACCATTGTAAGCGGCGAAAGCCTCGAAAAATACTATTATATTCCCGAGGAACCCGAAACGCCCGAAGAGCCTGAAACTCCCGTAACTCCTCCCGAACCCGAAGTGCCCGAAGAAACGCCCGAATCGGGTGAAGGAACCGTATAAGCGGTTTGAAGCAAACGAACGGTGCCGCTTTCCCGAAAGGGGAAGTCGGCGCCGTTTTTGTTGCGGTTGCCCAACATTTACCGAAAATAGCAAGAATATACGGCGCAAATTTTATATTTTTTCACCCGAAACGTTGACGGACTGAAAAATTCGTGTTAAAATATAAAATGAATAAAAATGGCGAAATCTTACGAAAAATTGCGTGAGGTGTCGGAAGATGAGAAAATATAAAAAGAAAATTACTTTATTTTTATTTTTAATCTCGGCGGTTTTTGTGATTGCGGGGCTGCTACTATTGTCTCCGGCGACAAAAAAATTCAGCCGTGCCGAAGGCGATCAGCCGATCAATTTGTACGATTATAACGACATGCACTGGGCGCTTGCCACCAGAACGCCGTCGGAAGAGCACGAGGGCGAATGGATATACGAAGTACCGAACAATCCTTTGATTCCTTCCGGGCTCGGCTCCGAAATTTTCGTATACAACTATCGGTTGAACGAAACGGACGGCGTTTATTATTCCGCTACGGAACTACCCTATGCGCCCGACCCGAATTTCGAAAACTGGAAATTTTCCAATCGGATGGACGTTCCCGCTTCCGTGATCGCTTGGAACGGACAGGAGCAATATATCGCGATCGATATCCCTATTACGGAAGAAATTATTCGCGAGGATCCCACAAATCC
>JAETTR010000307.1 GCA_021768985.1 Bacillota bacterium | reverse complement strand
CTTGTGTGCGGCGCGCTGTCGGGCGCGTTCTGCGCAAAGGCGTCGGCGGGGTTTGCGAAAAATCTGCGTAAAGACATGTATTACAAAATACAGGATTTTTCGTTCGAGAATATCGATAAATTTTCCACGCCGTCGCTCGTAACGCGCATGACGACCGACGTTACAAACGTACAGTTTTCATACATGATGATTATTCGCATTGCGGTGCGTTGCCCGTTGATGCTTGTGTTTTCGCTTGTCATGACGTTTGTAATGGGCGGCAATCTCGGTTGGATATTCGTCAGCGTAATTCCGCTGCTCACGTTGTTGTTGCTTTTGATAATGAAAAAGGCAATGCCGCTGTTCCACCGCGTGTTCAAAAAGTACGACAAGCTGAACGAGTCTATTCAAGAGAACGTGCGCGGCATGAGAGTCGTCAAGTCGTTCGTGCGCGAGGATTACGAAAAATCCAAGTTCGATCGCGCCTCGACCGAATTGCAGGTAGACTTTACCAAAGCCGAGCGCATTATCGCGTGGAGCAATCCCATAATGCAGTTTTTCTTTTATGCGGTTTTGTCCACGGTGTTGTTTCTCGGTTCTTATGTTATTTTGACGACGAGCGGCGCGGCGGTCAACGTCAACGAGGTGTCGCAACTTATAGTTTACGGCATGCAGATCCTCATGTCGCTTATGATGCTCTCCATGGTGTTTGTAATGATTGTCATGTCCGTGGAAAGCGCGCGCCGTATCTGCGAAATTTTGGAAGAGGAAAGCACGATAAAAAGTCCCGAAAACGCCGTGACCGACGTTGCGGACGGCTCGGTAGATTTTGACGGCGTGAGTTTTAAGTATTCGGCTACCGCCGAACGCAACGCGCTCGACACGGTCGATTTGCACATACGTTCGGGCGAAACAGTCGGCATTATCGGCGGCACGGGTTCGAGCAAAACGTCGCTTGTCAACCTGATTTCGCGCTTGTACGACGCGACGGAGGGCGAAATAAAGGTCGGCGGCGTGAACGTTAAGCAATACGACCTAACCGCTTTGCGCAATCAAGTCGCCGTCGTTCTGCAAAAGAACGAGCTGTTTTCGGGCAGCATTAAGGAGAACTTGCGCTGGGGCGATCCAAACGCGACAGACGAACAGCTTGTCGAAGCGTGCAAACTCGCGCAGGCGGACGACTTTATCCGCAGTTTCCCCGACGGTTACGACACGCACATAGAGCAGGGCGGCACAAACGTTTCGGGCGGGCAAAAACAGCGGTTGTGTATCGCTCGGGCATTGCTCAAAAAGCCCAAAATTCTTATTCTCGACGACTCGACGAGCGCGGTGGATACGCGCACGGACGCGCTTATACGCAAGGCGTTCCGCGAGTATATTCCGCAAACGACAAAGATAATTATCGCGCAACGCACTTCGTCGGTAGAGGATGCGGATCGCATTATCGTCATGGACGGCGGCAAAATCGACGCCGTCGGAACGCATAAAGAACTGCTCGGTAACAACGCGATTTATACCGAAGTGTTTAATACTCAAAACACAAAGGGGTGCGACGATGAAAAATAAAAACATGCCCCGTAAAAAAATGCAAAAGGGCGTGCTCGGTCGCACGCTCAAAGCGTTGTTTAAGTGCTATCCCAAAATGATGACCGTCGCGCTTATTTGCATAGTGTTCAACGCCGTCGTCAGTTCTTTGCCGTCCATATTTATGGAGCGTATTTTTTCGATCGTCACCGATACTTTAAAGCTCGGTAAGGGTTGGGAGTATTGCGGCGAAGAGATAGTGCGCGACATGCTGTTGCTTATAGGTTTGTATGTGCTTGCGCTTATTTCTGGCGCGGTCAACAAGCAGTTTATGGCTATAATTACGCAA
>JAETTR010000306.1 GCA_021768985.1 Bacillota bacterium | reverse complement strand
CGGAATGCCCATTGTCCGCACGATATATTTATCGCGGTCTTTTTCCGGAATGTCGAAGATCGTTAAAACGCTTTCAGTATCCAGCGGCGGAAGCCCTGCGACGGGATAAGCTGCGCCGCCGTCGCCTATGTACTGAATAACCGTGTCGCCGCTTTCGCTGTGTTTCTCGAATAGGACGATTGCTTTATTCTTCTTGCAGATCGCCGCAATGTTCTTTATCTTCACCTTCTGCCACCTCGCTTTCCTCTTCGTCGTCCCGCTCGATCAAGTCCGGAACGGTCACGCGGGGGACGCGAACCGCCAGCGGAATTTGACAACCGCAACGCGGGCAATCCGTCGCCGAAAAGCGCGTCGGCGGCGTTGTCAGCGCTTCGACGAACGCGCGCGGCTCTTCCGCCGTGTAAACCTCTTCTTTCTTCGGCGTGAAGCGGTATCCGCACACGCTGCAAACCTTCTTTTTTCTGAACATTGTTGAACAGCCCCTTTCCGTGGTTAATATTTGCCGTAAACGCGAACCGTCGTTTTCCCGTCCCGCGTGATAGCCTGTACGATCGCCGAAGGCATAAAGGAAACGCGCAAGAAATCCCGCGCGGCGCGCTTTGCCAGCCGCCATGTAATCATGTTCCCGTCCGGCTCTGCCGCTGCTTCCGCTTCGATCGGATATTCGCAAATTAGAACCGTTCGCCCGAACGGGCGGCGGGCGCGGCGTTCCTTCATAAATTCTTTGTTGCCCTCTCTGCACTTGATAATTTCAAGCGGCTTCGGAAATTGCCAGCCGTTGCTCTGCTTCATCGTGTCCCGCTCCCTTCAATCGTCATAAGGGCTTGAAAGCGTCCAGCCCCATGTTTCCGCGCCTTGCCATTCCGCCGTGAAATAGTTTCGTTCGCCGTCGCCCGTGAAAAAGCAGTATTCAGCCGGAAGGACGCGCCCGACGTTATCCCCGCCGCTTTTCTCTTCGTGATACCGTGTCAGCACGTCCGCCGCGATCCACTCTAATTCCGGAAGAACCGGATAATCCGCCGAATATCCGGCGAACTGATACGGCGCGGCAACAACCTCCAGCACGGTATCGGGGAAACGCGGATCGTCAACGCGGTTCAGTACGCACCACACGCAAGCCGCCTTTTCTGTGTCCGACGCAACGCCCCGCGCTTCGCCGTAAAGCATTTTCGCAAGGGCTTCAACCTCTGCCGCGTCCGGTATGTATTCGGGCTTGTCCTCTTCAACCAGCACAAGCGCCGGAAGGGAAGCGGGCGGCGTGTCTGCTTGCCCTGCTGCCGAAGGCGGCTTTTCCTCTGTCCCGCTCCACGGCATAAGGAAGGAAAACAAAGCCGCTATTGTCAGAACTGCTATAACGGCGGATACGGTCAGCCGCCGAACCGCTTTCCGGTGGAGCGGGCGCGGGCTTGTCCGGCGCGGCGGACGGCGGGCGGCGCTGCTGTGCTGCGTGTTCCCGCCGCTTTCGTTCGCGATTGCCAAATTCCCGCGCACTTCCTGCAAGTAGATCACATTCCCGCGCGGCTCTGTCCCTGTCATAGCTCCGCCCCTTCCGCGTCAAGCGAAAGCCACCATTCCGGATTGCTGCGGAATTCTTCGTTCGGGCAAGTGTCGCAATTATCAGCGCCGCACCCCTCGCAATACCGTTTATGAAAAGCGCCGTCCCACGGCGCTTCGAGAACCGGAAGGGAACGAAGGAAGCCCGCCAGCGTGGGCGCGTCTTTCGTGATCGCTTCAAAGACGGTCGTTTCCTTGTCGTGCTTGCTGATAAAGTAGTCGCACCAAATTTCAACGGTCGGATCGTACCACGTTTCGCCGCTTTCAATGCTCTTCGCAAGATTTCGGATAATGTTGTTTGCGTGGCAACTCAATTCGTCGCCGTTCTTC
>JAETTR010000305.1 GCA_021768985.1 Bacillota bacterium | reverse complement strand
TGCGTGGCGGTAAAGACGCTCCCAAAAAACGTGCTTGCCGAAATCGAAGTCATCGCCGAAATTTAAACGAAGTGAAACCGCCCCGACCGCAATGCGGTCGGGGCGGTTTTGTTTTTTTACAATTTTACTACCGTTAAAGTTACTTTATCGCCGTTAATGTCGAGGGTTTTCGTATACCCCTCCGCACTGCCTCTTTCCACCTTTTCGGCAAGAACGTCGGCTTTAAACGCTCCGCTTGCAAGCGCGCGCTCCGCACGCCCTTCCGCCGTATAATACACGGCGATGCGGTCGGTCACCTCGAAGCCCGCTTCCTTGCGCATCGTCTGAATCTTGGAAACGAGCTCGCGCTCGCAGCCTTCGTCGAGCAACGCTTCGGTGAGCTCCGTGTTCAACGCAACGGTGACCCCGCGGTCGGTCGCCGAAACGTACCCTTCCGCCGACTTGGTGAAGATCTGCAAGTCCTCTTCGGTAAGCGTCACTTCGCCGTCCAGATCCACCGTATAACTTCCGCCGTTCTTGACCGCCTTCACGACCTCCGCCGCATTGCAACCGCTCAAAAATTCGCCGATCGCCTTTAACTTTTTGCCGTACTTGGGTCCGAGCGTCTTTAACTGCGGTTTTAAGGTGTACCCGATCAAAGAATCCGCATTGTCTGCAAACCGCATCTTTTTGACGTTAAGCTCGTCGAGCACGACCGACTGCAATTCGGCGTTCAATTCCAACTTGCGCTCGCTCGCCACGACCATCTCCGCAAGGGGCTGGCGGTTCTTCACCGCGCCCGCATTGCGCGCCGCTCTGCCGAGCACGACGATATCGAGCACTTCCTCCATGCCCTCTTCCAACGCGGGATCGATCGCTGACTCGTCGCAAACGGGGAACTTGCAAAGATGCACCGAAACGGGCGCCGATCGATCGAACGCGGGCACGAGATTCAGATACATCATCTCCGCCATAAACGGCGTGTAAGGCGCAATCAGCTTTGCAAGCGTGACAAGCACGGTATACAGCGTGGTATACGCCGCCGCCTTATCCTCCGTCATCTCGCTTCCCCAATAGCGGTCGCGACCGCGGCGCACGTACCAATTCGAAAGCACGTCCGCAAAATCCTGAATTTCCCGCGCGCTCTCGGTGATATCGTACTGCGCGAGCGCGGAATCCACGTGTTTGACCAGCGTGTTCAGTCTGGAAAGCACCCAGCGGTCCATCAGCGTGAGCTTGCATTTTTTTAAATCGAATTTCGAAGGATCGTATCCGTCGATCTCCGCGTACAGAGTAAAGAACGCGTACGTATTCCAGAGCGTGCCCTGAAATTTGCGCTGTACTTCCGAAACGGCTTCCTCGCCGAAACGGGTGGGAATCCACGGGAAACTCCCCGTATAGAAATACCAACGCACCGCGTCCGCGCCCTGCTTGTCGAGCACGCTCCACGGGTCCACAACATTTCCCTTGTGTTTGCTCATCTTCACGCCGTTCGCGTCGTGTACGTGCCCGAGCACGATACAGTTCTTAAAGGGCGCCCTGTCGAAGAGAATGGTGGAAATGACGAGCAGTGTATAGAACCACCCGCGCGTCTGATCGACCGCCTCGGAAATGAAATCGGCGGGGAAGGTCTCTTCGAACTTATCTTTGTTTTCGAACGGATAATGGTACTGCGCGAAGGGCATGGAACCCGAATCGAACCAGCAGTCGATTACCTCGGGCGTGCGCTTCATCCTGCCGCCGCACTTCGGGCATTTGCAGGTGAGCGAATCGAGATAAGGACGGTGCAGTTCGATATCCTCGGGCGCTCCGCACTTCTCTTTCAGCTCCGCCTTCGAGCCGATCACTTCGATCTCGCCGCAGTCCTCGCACACCCAGACGGGCAAAGGCGTTCCCCAATAACGGT
>JAETTR010000304.1 GCA_021768985.1 Bacillota bacterium | reverse complement strand
GAAGCTTTTGATTTGAACCATTTCATGCCGACCGATAATCCAGTTGACTTTGGTCATCCCGACTTCTAATTCGGAAGTCGAAATGTTTTGCGCATAACTTTGAATCGTCAGTTGGCTGATTGCTCTTGTCATTTCAGTTGTGCACGGTACGCCTGCGATGACAAGAGACAAGAAACATGAAATTAAAGCTTGCATAATAAAGACCTCCTAATTTTAAGCATTTGATAAGATAGCAATGCAAAAAATCAAATAATTTTTTGCGTCGCTTCCGTTCCGCCGTATTTCTTTAAAAAATGCATGAAAGATTGAATACGGCGTTCAAAAACCCCTTGCAAGCAGTTTTCGCTTGTATTATAGCGCTAAAAAATCAAATGTCAAGTGCTTTCCAAAAAAATGTTTACAATTTCACAAAATTTTCACAAAATTGTATAATAATTCCAAAATTACCGTTTTTCTGTATATAAAGCAACAATCCCCCGTGGCGATTCCTTCGAAAAATCGACCGTAATAAAAAAAACGCTCCGACAGGAGCGGTTTTTTTGTTCAATCAGTCTGCTTTAAAGGGAAGCAGAGCGGCGACTCTTGCGCGCTTGATGGCAACGGCAAGCACGCGCTGGTGCTTCGCGCAGGTGCCCGTCATGCGGCGGGGCAGAATCTTTCCGCCTTCCGCTACGAACTTACGGAGTTTCGCCACGTCTTTATAATCGATTTCGGACTTCTCCTGGCAGAACAGGCAAACCTTCTTCATGTTCTGTTTTTTATAGTTCTTCTTTGCGGGTCTTGCTTCGCGCGATTCCTGCTTTTCTTTGTTATCTTCGGCTGCGGCAGGAGCGGCGGGCGCCGTTTCCTCTGCCTCGGGTGCCTTGATTTCCTCTTCCATGATGCTCTCCTTTTTTTAGTGGGTAGCGCTTGTCTGCGCTCGTCGTCAGAACGGAATGTCTCCGTCGTCGTCGAAGGATTCCAGAGCGGGCTTGCGTTTTGCGGGCGCGGGTTTGTCGGCAACGGGAGCGTCGTAGAAATCGTCTCCCGATCCCGCGTTCTTCTGCGTCAGAAATTCCACGTCCTGCGCGATCACGTCCACCGCCGTGCGGCGCGCGCCCTGATTATCCTCGTAGTTGCGGATCTGAATACTTCCCGAAACCGCCACTTTGCTTCCCTTTTTGGTGAAGCGCGAAACGTTCTCCGCGAGTCCGCGCCAAGCCGTCACGTTGAAAAAGTCGGTCTGGCGTTCTCCGTCGGAAGAGGTGTACGATCTGTTTACCGCAATGGCGAAGTGGCATACGCTCACGCCGCCCGACGTTTCGGTAAGCTCGGGGTCTCTCGTTAAGTTTCCGATCAAGAAAACCTTGTTCATAGTCAGTTCTCCTTTACTTTGGTAATCACGCGCCGCAATACGTCGCTCGAAATGCCGGCGATACGGTCGAGTTCTTTTACCGTGTCACCGTTCGCAACGAACGTAATCAGGGCGAAAAACGCATCTTGCTTGAACGCGATGGGATAGGCAGTCTTTTTTACGCCCCACTTGTCGGTGGACTCGACTGCGCCGCCCTGCGAAGCGATGATGTCCGCGTACTTTTTGAGTTCAGCGTCTCTTGCCTCGTCGGTCATGTCGCTTTTCAGCAGAATGAGCATTTCGTACTTCTGCATACTTTTCACCTCCCGGTCTTTACGGCGTACCTTCTCGGTACGCAAGGTTTTTTCGTGTTTCTATTATACTGTATTTGCGCGGACAAGTCAACGCGTTTTTCCGCGCGCGGCGCAACTTTTTTTTCGATTTCCGCGAAAAAACCGCGTTTTTCCGCGCGCGGCGGTTATTCTCCGTCGGTCGGTCCGCCGATCGCGCGGAAGGAGTCGAGTTTGCGCCCGATCACGTTCGTGCGCTTTTCGGCGCTCTCC
>JAETTR010000303.1 GCA_021768985.1 Bacillota bacterium | reverse complement strand
GCTCGGCGGACTTGCATTCGTCATTTTAATCGTATAACTATGGATATCTCTATTATCTTTAAGCTTGCCGCAATCGGCATTATCATAACCGTCGTTTGTCAGGTACTGAAAAAGTCCGATCGAGAGGACATTTCTACCGTCGTTACGATTGTCGGATTGGTAATCGCGCTCACGGTAGCGGTTACTATGATCGGCGATCTGTTCCGAACCGTGCAGGAAATATTCGGGGTGTATTAGCGTGGAAATTTTTCAGCTCGTCGGGATCGCGTTTATAACGGCGGTTGCCGCTCTGATTTTAAAGGGAACGAAGCCCGAACTTGCTTTTGCCGTCACTGTGGCGGGAAGCATTATTCTCCTGCTGTATACCTTCGAACTGTTCCGTGACAGCATTGCGATTTTCGGAAAGATTGCCGAACATACGGGGATCCAGTCCTCTATGGTAAAAATTATTCTGAAAATGGTGGGGATCGGATATCTCGTCGAATTCAGCGCGGGTATTCTGAACGATTTCGGGCAAAATTCCGTGGCGGACAAGCTTGTGTTTTGCGGAAAGGTGGTAGTTTTGATTCTTGCGATTCCCATTCTGGAAAGCGTGCTGGCGCTCGTCGGGAAGTTATTGGGGTTAATTTCGTGAGCAGGGTGAAACGCGCGGGGCTGCTTACCCTGCTGTTTATGCTGCTTCTGATCGTAGCCGTTGTGTTGCAAGGCGGCGAAAAGCAAATCGCTTCCGCGTCTGCCGAAGAGGACGCGGAGAAGAAAATCGAAGAAATTATAGGCGATTTAATCGGTTCGCTCGATACGGAAGAATTACAGAAATATCTCGATTCGTTGGCAGATTTTCGCGGAACGGATATCAAAGAAAAGCTTGCGAGTGTGATCACGGGAGATTTTTCGCTTGATTATTCCTCGCTGACAAGTGCAGTCGTATCCTTCGTATGGGAAGAAGCAAAGATTATGCTGCCCGCTTTTGCGGTAATTTTAGCCGTGGCTATTCTCTGTGGAGCACTGAATTCCGCGAAAAGTGGATTTTTGAATAGTACTATGTCAGACATAATCAATTTCGTCGGTTTTCTTTCAGTCGGCGCGGTGACGCTTTCCTGCCTGATCAGCGTGCTGGAAGCGGGTTTTGCGGCAATCGACGGGATGAAACGGCAGATGGAAATCGTATATCCGATTTTACTGACGTTGATGTCGGCGAGCGGCGGTGCGGTTTCCGTGGGGGTCTTTCGACCTGCGGTGGCGTTTATGAGCGGCGGGATCACGAATTTGTTTACGGGGATTGTTTTGCCGTCCTCCGTCGCGGTGATCGTGTTGGCGTTCGTCGGAAATCTGTCGGACGACGTGCGCACAGTGCGGTTGGGGGAGCTTTTCAAGAGCTTTAACAAATGGGTGATCGGGCTTTCGCTCGGATTGTTCAGCCTGTTCCTTACGGTTCAGGGGCTTGCGACGGCGCAGTACGACGGGCTTTCGCTTCGTGCCGCAAAATACGTGATTTCGGGGTCGGTGCCCATCGTGGGCGGATTTTTGTCGGGCGGACTCGACGTGGTGATTGCGGGCAGCGCGATTATTAAAAACGCGCTCGGATCTTTTGCCGTCTTTCTTCTGGTGGGAACTTTGCTTCGTCCGCTGTTGCTGATCCTCGTATTTCAGCTTTTTCTGCGGCTGTGCGCCGCCGCTACGGAACCGGTCGGCGGAAGAATTTCTTCCTTATTCTCCCGGCTTGCCGCCGACAGCGGATATTTTCTTGCCGGACTGCTCTGCGTGGCGTTTTTGTACTTTCTCACGCTTGTTTTGCTTGTTTGTTCCACGGGGGTTATTTTTTGATGAAGGCGTATATTCTCTCCGTCGCGGGGATTATCCTGCTTTCCGCAACGGTATCCATTATCGCGCCCGGCGGCAAGA
>JAETTR010000302.1 GCA_021768985.1 Bacillota bacterium | reverse complement strand
TCGGAGAATACCGTATTCGACGAAAACACCACGCTCTTCGCGGTCTGGAGAAGCGCGACCGCTTCCGCCAAGCTTCCCGAGCCCGCGGTCAGCGTGTATTCCGACCGCGTCGAATGGAATTCGGTTGCGGGAGCGCGTACCTACCGCGTTTCCATCGAGGACGGGAAGGGGAATACGGTGCTCGAGCCCGAGTCGGTCGGTTCGTATACGAAGCAGTTCGATTTTTCAAAGCTTCCTGCGGGCGATTATTTCGTAAAAGTAACGGCGGTTGCCGAATCGGGCGAGGCGAACGATTCCGATGCGGCGGTGCGGCTGTATAAGAACAGAGCGCTGAAGCGGGTTTCCCTCTTCGAAGTGGCGGAGCCCTCCACGCTGATTTTCAATTCGGTGGCGAACGCCGAAAATTATTACGTGACGTTGGAGTGCGGAAGCGAGGGGCACGTTCACGAGCTCGTGTACAACGGATCTTCCACCACGTTCGGGTTTGCGGATTGCACCGTGGGAGCGGAAGGGTTCAAGTTCACCGTCCGCGCGACGGCGGTCGGGTATGCGGATTCCGTTTCCCATACGTTTGTCTATAACCGCGTGCTCGATCGGATCGAGGAGCTCGTCTACGACGCGGAGAAGGAAACCTTCTCTTGGAACGGAGTGGCGAAGGCTTCCGAATATCTCGTAACGGTAACCTGCAAAAATGCGGATCACAATCATAAGCTCGTTGTTTCCAACGGCAACAAAACGAGTTTCAGCGTAAAAGAGCTCGCGCCTTGCGCGGCGGGGTACGAGATTTCCGTTCTGCCCGTCACCAGGGGATACAATTCGCCCGAAGCGACGAAAGCGGAATTTACGAAGAACACGCTCGCCGCGCCGACCGGTTTGCGGCTGATCGGACAAACGCTTTCCTGGACGGCGGTGGACGGTGCGACGGGAGGCTACGAGGTGCGCGTGGGCGGGATCGTCATTCCCGTAACGGAAGGAACCTCGCTTGCGCTCACGGACAGCCGTCTAAATTGGCAGGACGGGGATTACGGAACGGCGGAGGTGTGCGCGCTCGGCGCGGCCGATTCGCTGTGGAGCGATCCGCTCGAAGTGCGTTATAATAAGATGTTCGACGCGCTCTCCTACGAGAAGGGCGTTCTGAGCTGGGGGGCGGTGCTCAACGCCGATTCCTACGAGTACCGCGTCAACGGCGGTCGGGCGGTTTCGGTAACGGATACTTCCGCGGCGGTTTCGTTGCGGGCGGGCGAAAACACCCTCGAAGTACGTTTCGTTTACGGCGATATCACTTCCGAATGGGTCGGAATCACCGTGTTTGCGCATACGGTTTCGTTCGACGTGCGCGGCGGCGAAGCGAGCGTGCCCGCACAATATAAGGCGACGGGCGATCCTATCGAACTGCCCGCTTCGGAAAAGATGGGCTACGATTTCGCGGGCTGGTACAACGTGCCCGGCGGATTGGACGTGAACGGCGCGAAGTATACCGATTCCGTATTTTACGGCACGACCGATGTGACGCTGTTCGCCTATTACACGCCTAAGACCTATACCGTAACCTTTTCGGACGCGGGGCAGGAGTTAAGCAACGCCGAAGTTAAGTTCGGCAAAGCCTACGTTATGCCGGTTCCCGCCGGCAGCGATGATACGAAGATGTTCCGCGGTTGGTACACGAACGCGAACGGCGGGGGCACGCAGCTGACCGACGAGCTGGGGAACAGCCTCGGCGTCTGGGGCATTGCGGCGGATACGACGGTTTACGCGTTTTGGGAGGACATGATTCTCGAATACACGGAAACCACCTACGGCGGCGTGGAGGGCTACGCCGTATCCGCGGGCGCGCGGTTCGGCGATTATAACGTGACGAAGGTATCCATTACCCAGACTTATCGCGGCAAGCCCGTTTTAACGATTGCCGACAATGCGTTCTTGAGAG
>JAETTR010000301.1 GCA_021768985.1 Bacillota bacterium | reverse complement strand
ATCCGGATACGAAGCCGGAATGGAACGGCAGGTACTCGATCACGATCACGGGATTCGCGGAGAACACGACGGGCGCGAGCGATTACACGGGAATCAATCCGGACGGAATCGCATATAACAACAATTATACGTTGGATAAGACGTATACGGCGCAGTTCGACTTGCCGAAGAAGTCGACGGACGCGCCTACGGTGGACGGCTCGTCCGCGGTGGCGTACGACGGCACGGAAAAGAGCTTCACGATCAAGTACGATCCGGACCTCGTCACATTGAGTCTGCCGACGGGGTTGACGCTAGCGAACGACAACGACGGAAAGCCGAAGATCATCAAGGGCACGGCGGCAGGGGAAGACGAGATCACGGCGACGTTGACGGACGGCGGCGACAACACGAAGTGGTCAACGCTCCCGGAGGGCGGCTCGCGTACCTTCCAAATTACAATCGGGGCGACGGCGATCACGTTCAACGCGGATAAGGCGGTGGATGCGGAGAGCGGCTCGAAGTGGGATTTCAAGCTCGGCGAGAGCGGATATTTGGACGTCAAGAGCAACGAAGTGATTCTTGCGGCGGATATCCCTGCGGTAGGTTACGAGCTCGGGTACACGAGCGATGCGAGCGATCCGAGCAAGTTCGTGTCGTTGGGCGATTTCACGATCACGACGGGGAGCTCGGGCAAGGCGTATGCGGAAATTTCCGTTGCATTGACATCGTTCACGGAAGCGGGCGAGTTCGAACTCGTGGTGCGGGAAAAGACGGGGTTGGAGAATCCGAGCTATAAGATCGTGACGGCGTTCACGAAGCTGAAGCTGACCGCGCGGCAGACGAGCCTGACGGAGCTGACGTTCAAGATCACGAACGGGAGCGCGGTATATTCGGTCAAGGCGGACAAGAACGGCGGATTGACGATCGTGAACGGCGGCAGTTCGGGCATGAAGGTAGAAAGCGGCGTTTTAGAGCTGATCTATTCGACGGACGGGTATGTGTTCGAAGCGGACGTGGCGGGGCTCGGGAGCAACATGAGCATTCACACGGGTCACAGCGGGTTCACGAACGGATACAAGGGCGCGCTGAACGCGGCGAACTGTCTGAAAAAAGCGGACGGGAGCTACGACACGGTCACGATTCAGGTGTGTATCGAAGCGGACGCGAGCTCGCAGTTCGAGGACGGCACGCGGGAGCGGATCTTCACGCTGACGTACCGCCTGAACCCGAAGGAGATCGATCTGACGGGCATGTCGTGGAACTACGCCTCAACGGAGGATGGCGGCAGCGGCTGGCCTGTTTACCGCGGGAGCAGCTACACGGTGGAGATCAACAACGTGCCTTCGCAGCTGACGGTGGGGTATTCTGCGAATCGGCAGAGCCTGCCGGGCACGTACACGGCGACGGCGAGCTTCACGTACGACAGCACGAATTATACGGTGAAGGACGATTCGTCGGCTTCGGACGCGAGCACGGACAAGAGCAATCTCGCGTACTGGAAGAGCTACGAATGGAAGATCGAGAAGGTCAAGATTCCCATGAGCTGGGAGGACCCGAACCGCGCGGGAGTGGAGGAGACCTCGCCGGTGTACTGGATTCCCGTGCTGGGGGTAGCGTCGGACGGCACGGACTACACGAGCAAAGTGGAATACAAGTACTACGAATCAGAAGCGGACGCGTTGGCGAACACGAACGAGCTGGCGAGCATACCGGTGGACATGACGGACACGAAGGTGTTCTATGTGCGTGCGTTCGTGAAAGGGGAGCTGACGGGCACGGACGACAGCTTGTACTATGAAGTGGACAAGGGCGGAAGCGGGACCGAACACGTGAAGATGTTCACGGTGGGGAGCTCGAAAACGCCGGTGCAGGTGAAGTATAAAAACCTGACGGTGGAGTACGACGGCAAGGCGCACTTTACGAGCGCCGAGCTGGAATTCATCGGGC
>JAETTR010000300.1 GCA_021768985.1 Bacillota bacterium | reverse complement strand
TCGACGTTGTAGCCGTAGCATTCGGGAGTGTTCACTTCACCGTCCAACGGCACGGACGCGATAATGGGCATTCTTTCATAAGTGGTCTGCGCCCCGCTCCAACCGTTATAGTTGAGCTTAGACTGATAGCTGCCGTCCGCCATGAAGTCGAACTCAAAGAGACGGGAACTACCCGCTTCGTCGTTTGCGGGGCCCATGTACATTTCGATACAGCTGTTCAGCCACGAAGCTCTGTCGGGATTTACAAAGATGCTCGTACCCGTTTCTTCCACGATCATGGCGAAATAGACTCCCTTGCTTCCGTAAGAGGTAGTAAAGGTGATATCCGCCGACTGCTTGCTGTTGGGCTTATCCACACCGTTCAGCCAACGCAGGTTTTCGTCCGTCCAGCGGGCTTCGTCGAGCTTGCCGTCGATATTCATTCCCGCGTCCGTTTCCGCAACGGGATGGGGCTTGTTCGTAAACGTATACGGATTCGGATCCTTTACCGTACAGCCTGCGAATCCGCATACCGCAAGCACCGAACAGACCGCCGCCGAAATAATTTTTGTCGTCTTTTTCATCGTTTCCTCCTTATACCTTTCCCAGAATACGGATTTCGGAAATGCCGACTTCTTCCTGCCCCTTGGGCACTTCCACCGTAATTTTCAGCGATTTCACTTCGATATCGTAAAACTCCGCAAACGCCGCCGCGCCCGATCGGATATAAGTTATTTCGCCGCCGACGATCGTGCAGAACGTATCGGTATCGAATTTCACGTCGCGGATCACGCGCACGCTGCCGTCCGCAAGCGTCAGCTCGATGCGGGGGATATTCAAAAACGCCGTTTCCTCGAACGCCGAATTGTACACCATGATCGCGCGGAGCGTTCTCGCCGTTTCAAAGTCGAACTTAAAGGTCGTCGTTTCGGCAATCAGGGTCTCCCCGATATAACTCATAAATTCTTCGTCCGCCGTCTTGTGAATGGACAGCAATCCGTCGGTGAGGTATTCGAGCTCGACATCCGCTTCCTTTTCCAGACTGACTTCCGCTTCCCCCGCGATATTTTTATATCCGCTCACCCAGAACGGCAGGGGCTGCATCGAATCGGTCGGACCGTTCACATACGGAATTACCATGTCGTTTCCGTCGATATCCTTCACCGTGATCCACTGCATTTCGTCCATCGCGGTGTAACGACCGGCACCGCCCGTGAGATAATTATTGTGGCGGTGATAGATGATATAAGGAATTCCCTCTCGCGTGATAAACGAGTGGTGTCCCGCGCCCGAAACCGTGTCGCTTTCCGTCGTCGTCGAGCAGAGGAGCAGACCGCCCTCCTCTTCGCGCAGTTTGCGGAAGGGGCCTATCGGATTTTCGGATACCGCCATTGCAACGGAGTATTTGCTCGTCGCGTAATCGTTTACCGAAAACGTGAGATAGTACAATCCTTTTCCGTTTTTATCTTCGTGATAGATAACGTGAGGGCCCTCGTTACAGGACCATTCTTCGTACGACACGCCGGAATTTACGTTCGTACCGTTCTCTCTGTCCTCGCGCCACTGTTCCACCGTATAATAGCGGTCGATCGTAGCGATCTCGGCGTTATCCCAATCGGGCGTGAGCCAGTCGGTCATCTTAATGACCATGATCCCCGTAGGTTGGGACATATTGCAATACAGCCACTTATTGCCCTCGTTATCCACGAACGGGTGCGGATCGATATTGCCGAAGTAACCGCCCGCGTTCATACATTCCTGATGACTCAATCCCTGACTCTGCGAGAATTTATACAGCATGTCGGGACTGAACAGGCAAT
This sequence comes from Bacillota bacterium, assembly GCA_021768985.1. Classification (GTDB taxonomy): domain Bacteria; phylum Bacillota; class Clostridia; order Christensenellales; family Borkfalkiaceae; genus Gallimonas. The sequence goes on along the minus strand of JAETTR010000300.1, from coordinate 151 downwards.
ACTTTGCATAGTAGTGCGGAAACGCCGCCTCGTAATAGGTGTCTCCCTCTTTCGTCCATGCATATTTTGCGGTCAGCTCATCCGCCGCCGTCATATCTTTGAGTACCTTTCCTGCCGTCGTGTTATAACTGTGCTTACCTTCGAAGCTCAC
>JAETTR010000299.1 GCA_021768985.1 Bacillota bacterium | reverse complement strand
GCGGTTGCAAATTTCCTTGATAACCGCCGCCGCGCGGTACATATCCCGCAATTCCTGTTCCTTTTCCTGATCTGTCATGCTTTCAACCTCTTTTCCGTGTGCCGGGTCAGGTATTCCCCCCAGCTTTCTTTCAGGTAGCACCGCCCATATACAAACCGCTGAGCGAATTCCTTTTGAAGCGCGTTCGGGACTATGCCTTTCCGGTCGTTCCGCTCCGCCTGCGCGTAAATGCTGATACCCTTTAGGCGCTTCAACCGCTCGACGCGGTATGCGGCGTTTTCAAGGTCCTTTGTCACAAGCAGATAAATAAACAGGTTATAGGGCTTTTCCCCGTACCCCTCCAGCAGTTCCGCGGCCCGCTCGATTGCTTCTATCTGCGGTATCTGATCGCACGAAAAGCGAATGAACCGAATCCACTTCAACCGGGCAAGAATCCCCGCTATGCGGTCAGTAACCAGCCGCGCGTCCATGCCTTGATTTAGGTCTATTTCGTAGCCGGTCCCGATCAGGCTTTCAAGCTGTGAAATCCCGTATTCGGAAGCAAGAATGTTATTGTCCATCAGGACCAGCTTTTTTGTGTCCGGGCGCACGATCTCTTCCCATGCTCTGTAAGGCTTTATGGGACCCTCTTTCGCCGGGACTACGCACCACGGGCAATTATTCGGACAACCGCGGGTTATGTACCCGATAGCGTAATCACATTCCGGGTATATGCTGTAATCAGGAAAGGCCGTGTCAATTTCCGGCGGCAACGTCTGATTGATCGGAATGTCTGCATACCCGGTCCCGCCGCGGATAGCCGACGGCGGCAAATACGGGTTTTCCGGCGTGAAATCAAAAACCTTGCTTGAATAGATCACGTCGAACGTGTGACTTGTGATCGGGTCCCACCATTCGACGGAATCGCCGCGGGCCTTGTGATAGGCTGAAATCTTCATCAAGGCATAGTTCGGGAATCTCTTGTGCTTCAAATAGTCCCGTTCCGCGTCATGCAGGCCGACGCGCACATTCTCACCCCCTACCGCAATTCCACAATCCCGCCGATTCTGTCCACGTCCGCGGCTGTGACCGTCTGGCGCTTCAAAATTCCGGCGATAACCTCCCCGAACCGTTCCCATCGGACGGAAGCAAGGGTGAAATACCGGAATCCGGGGTTGTTCCTCGCCCAATTCTGCAAGAACGAAATCGTCCGGTCGTTCATTTCCTCTCCCACCTGATAGACGGCGACGTTTCCGGTTTCCGGGTCAACCTCCCGGCAAATCGCCACCAGCCGCATTCGCCGCGGGTCCACCGCCGCCGGGCGCTCTTTTTCCCGCTCCCCGCAATCGCAAATTTCGCCCGCGTCCAAATGCGCGCCGCAATACTGGCATTCCCGGTAAGGCTTCCCCATGATCTGAACCCCCTTATTTGTAGTGCTTTTCCCATCTGATCTTTTTTTCGTCCGGGTATTTCCGTTCCTCCCCGAACAAGGTTACTTGCACGATCTCCCGCGGTCGGCTGGGCATATTCCACGACACGCCCCCAGCTTCCCCGCAATTCATGAACCCGCTTGCTTTCAGGCTTGCGCCGTTCTCCGAAACAAGGGTGTATGTAATCACGCGCTTATACCCCATATCCCGCGCGACGCGGGCGCAAGCCCCATACAGGATAGAACAGGCATTGCGCGTCCCGTCCGTACAAACGCGGCGGATTTCTACCGTCAATCCGTCGTCAAGCTTCCGCGCGACGGGCTGGCCTGCTATGGCAACCCCGCATAATCTTTCGCCGTCATAACAGGCGACGGACCATTTATGCCCGCTTGTCGGCTGGTTGTGCCTGTGGTGTTCTGCGACAAAAGCATTCGCCGCCCGTAATGTGATAGGCCGGATTGAAAGCATTTCCCGCGCCCCCTCTTATTCTCTCTTTCGCAATTTTAGATAGATTGACCAGCCCGTGTGTTCGTTGTATTCGTACTGAACCCCGT
>JAETTR010000298.1 GCA_021768985.1 Bacillota bacterium | reverse complement strand
AGTTTCTGCTCGTTGAAAATGCAGGGCGGCGTGCTCACGGTCACCGTGGAGGTGAGCGACGAAAACGCTCTGATCGAGGGAAAGCCTCTGCTTTCTCCCGCCGACGGCGTTGTGGAAGAGCTCGTCGTCTTGCGCGGAACGCCGCTCGTCGCCGTGGGGGATACGGTCGCAAAGGACGCGCCCGTGGTGGACAGCGCCGTTGCGTTCGGAGAAAAGGACAGTCGCTCGGTGATCGTCATCGCGCGGGTCAGAATTTCTTTTCCCGTGCAGGCGGAATACGCGCTTTCGGAGGAAGCCGCGCGGGCGCAGGCGTTTCTCGACTACGGGGAACTCACCGATTTTACGTGCGCGCCTTCCCAAGGCGGGTGGCTGGTTTCGGGTACGGCGCACGCGGAAGCGGCGGTCAATCTGGAATAAACGGAAACGAATTACGGAAAACTACGGATAAAAGGAAACGGCGTTCGCGCCGTGCGGGGAGGATTTTACGGCAAAGACGGTTACCGTCGAAACGGGCGCGCTGGACAGGCTCCAGAAGGTGCTCGGCGTATTCGACGAAAATATGGAGATACTTGCGCGGGAGCTCGGGCTCGTCTACCGCGTTTCGGGCACGGTGATCGTGCTCGAAGGCGAAGAGGGGAATTGCGCGCTCGGCGCGGAGGTGCTCGGCAGTCTGCTCGCCATTCTGGAAGCGGGCGAGAGTATCGATAAAAGCAATCTGCTTTACTGCATCGAGCTTGCGCGCGAGGGGCGCGCGGGCGATATCGGCGGCGTGATGAAAGGGGTCGTCGCTGTGACCTCCCGCGGGAAGCCCGTAAAATGTAAAACGGTGGGGCAGAAGCGCTACGTGGAAGCCGTGAAAAAGCACACCGTCACCTTCGGGGTCGGACCTGCGGGCACGGGCAAGACCTATCTCGCCGTATGCCTTGCCGCGGCGGCGTTCAAGGGCAAGCAGGTGGAGAAAATCATTCTCACCCGCCCCGCGGTGGAAGCGGGCGAAAAGCTCGGGTTTCTCCCCGGAGATTTGCAGACGAAGGTGGACCCCTATCTGCGCCCGTTGTACGACGCGTTGCAGGAAATGTTCGGGCTCGAAACGTACGCGAAGCTCATGGAAAAGGGTGTGATCGAGGTCGCGCCGCTCGCCTATATGCGGGGCAGAACGCTCTCCGGCGCGTTCGTGATTCTCGACGAAGCGCAGAACGCCACGCGGGAACAGATGAAAATGTTTCTGACCCGTCTCGGCGAGGGCAGCAAAATGGTGATTACGGGGGACCTGACGCAGACCGATCTCCCCGACGGCAAGACGAGCGGGTTGAAACAGGCGGTCACGCTTTTGAAGGACGTGGAGGACATCGCGGTTTGCACCCTCTCGGAAAAGGACGTCGTGCGGCATCCCCTCGTCATGCGGATCGTGCGCGCGTACGATAAAGACGCGCAAAAGAAAAGCAAAGGAGAAAGGAAATGAAATCTTCCGAAGCGAAAAGATTGGGCAAACGGCGGTTGCTCGGCAGTGCGTTCTTCTTTATGCTCTGTTATCTCGTGCTCATTGCCTTTATCTTTCTCATGGTCGTGCTTTCGCACGGGAACGATTGGACGGGGTTTATCCGCGAGAACGTATCCCGCCTGTTGACGCTCGCGTTTGCGGCGCTGTTGCTGTACGCCATTATCTATTACTACTACTATTTCGAGGATAAAACCTTTTTCAATCAGCCCTCGAATATTTTCCTCGTCTTTTCGATCATCACGGTTTCGATCATCGTCTGCTTCCTGTTCGGGAAATACATCAATATCTACGTCCGCCCGAGCTGTATGCTGGCGTTTCTTTGCGTGTTCCTGTTCAACCGCCGCCAGTCGATCGTCATCAACTTCGTGTTCTCCATGCTCATGTTCCTGATCGATATCTACACGCGGGAGTTTCGCGCGTTCGATCCGAACAACGGCGAATATTTTTCGTTGATCCTCTCCTTCAT
>JAETTR010000297.1 GCA_021768985.1 Bacillota bacterium | reverse complement strand
CGTGAACGGTACAGCCCACGTCATTGCAGGGGTTCCAGTGTGTATTGTTGTCGGATTCCCACACAGAAATATTAAAATCGTGCTCGGTGACGACAAACCTGACGGTTGCGGTTGCCACAACGTCGGTCGTGCCGAACTGGGAATATTCCGCCGTGCCGCTGAACTTTATCGTAGCGGTGTAATTGCCAACCGGCAAATTGTTTTTGGGTTTTACGCTCCACGCCGCAGTATTCTCCTTGCCCACGCCGATGGAACCGGGGTTAGAATAATAACCTAACGAGAAAGAACTTGCGTTTTCCCCTTCGAGAGTAATGGAATTAAGGTTGCAGTTGATTTTTCCCGTTCCCGTGTTGACAACACGTAAGGGAACTTGCGTGACCGGAGAATATCCAACTCTCACCGTGCCGAAATCAATGTTATCTACGGTTGCGCTGTATGTAGGCGCGGCAACCGCGCCGATATTTACGGTGATGTCCTTTGAATATCCGCATTTGTCCGTCACCTTGACGGTGATTTCCGTGGCTTCGCTGACGCCTCTGTTTATTGAACTGACGTATATCTTATTCGGTTCTGTCGAACTGATCTTGACTCCGTTTGTATTTCCGTCCGCCGCGCTCACGATAGAGAAGGTATATTCTCCGCCTCCGCCGCTTGCAGAAAGCGCAATCGAAGAATAAGCACCGTCATCGCCGTAAACGGTGGCGGGAACGTCGTACTCCGCCTTGTCCTCAAAGGTAAGGGGCGTTGCGAGCTTTGCGTAAGAATAATTTTTGAAAGATATGTTGTTGGAGGCCTTATCCCAAACGCGGACGAGACACTCGTCGTTTTCAAAATACTGTTCGTTCGACAAGATTGCAGTCCAAAATTCTATCCTTGCGTTGCCGTTGGCGACAAGCGGAAACGCAACAAGAATCGAGCCGGAACTCCCGGGACATACGGAAGTGATTGTTGCATTTTTTCCGATCGAACAGGTTGCGTACGAAGAACTCGTATAAACGTCTCTCCATGTATCAGGCAAACCCGAGCCCGTACCCGTATATACCATCTTGATATCAACCGTGCCGTCGAGAGCAATGTTGCCTTTGGTATAAATACCGTAAGTCTGATACAGTTTGTCGCACTTAAGGTCGATATTGAGCGTAGCGTTCTCGTTTACGGTTACGTTGCCCGAACCGGTTCTGTCATCACGTATAAAGATTGCGTCAACCAAACCGTTTTTTTCCGCTACGACACCGTACACTTTTACGGTGACGGTGCAACTTTCGTCAAACGTCAGATTGCCGTTGTTTTTAGCGCTTGCTTCGCCGTCAATGTAAATACCGTACATATAGTCTTGTGTCGTTGCGGTATGCTGAAAGTCTATGGTGAGCGAACCGCTACCCTTGAAGGTAAGGGTGGAAACGTTGAATACGTTGAGCGCCCTATTGCCGTACGGCGCGGTGACGGTGATTTTGTTGTCGCCGACAAGCACGATATCCACCTTGCCGTTGTTGACGCCGCCGATTGAAATTTCCTGTCCGTCGTAGTTATTGAGCGTGAGCGTACCGTTGTAACTCTCGTCGGTATTCCATGTCCAACCCGTGCCGGATCTGTTTTCCGAACCGCAAGTGACTTGCAAATAAGGGCTTGCCGAACCCGCCGCATACGCCGTGCTTTTTACGCCGAACGACGCAAAAATTAAGCACAACGCGCACAACACAAAAAGCCCTGCCACGAAAAGTAATGAATTTCTTTTAATTTTAGTATTCATAAAAAACCGTCCTTTCTTATTTTTTACAAGCTGTCTATACTTGCCACAAGATAGTCCGCCGTTACGGACTCGAAGTAAAACCCGTCGATTTGCCCCGATTGTTTTGCCGTTTTAACTTTATCGGCTATCGCTTCGTCGGACGTCGTATCGCAGATGACCGCAACTTTGAGATCGGGAACTTCCGCTTTGATTTGTTTGACCGTATCGAGCTTCATTTCCAAAGTGTTTCCGTAAGT
>JAETTR010000296.1 GCA_021768985.1 Bacillota bacterium | reverse complement strand
TAGGCTTTCGCGCCGATCTCCAGCATTCCGCGAATGAAAAGGTATGTCGCCCGCTCCGCTTCCGCGTTTGCTTCCCATGCCTTGACCTCTTCCGGCTTCAACTTCCGGGCGGTCAGCGTAGACAGGCCGCACCAATAGTCGCCGGGGCGAATCCCGTATTCCTTGCAGAAAATCCGCTTTGCCTGATCGCCGGACGCGGCCCAAACGTGAAGCGTTCGCCCGCTCGAATTTTTCACAAGATAAAGGCTTTTCGGCTTGTCCATCATTACACCGCCTTTCCCGCCGCCGAAAGCGACGGCAACCGCTGATGTATGCAAATCGTTTCGCGCCCGACGTTCGGGCTTTCCGGCCTGAATAACACGACGTATTCGCGGTGGGGCGCGGCCCGCCACAACTGTTCAGCAAAGCCCAGCGCGTTCCGCCATGTAACCCGGCGACTTGCTTCCGTTTGTGCGGCGGCGCGTTCCTCTTCGCTGTCGAACCTCTCAAACAGGGTTGAACCCCCGGTAATTTCCAGCGTCACACGGAGGGCGAGGAAATCGCCCGCCGTGTCCTGAGCGTATGCCCTCCAAATGGGCCGCTTCCCGTTTTCTCCGTCGCGGGTGATAATCTGCCCCGCCGGGCCTGTCCAGTCCGGGAACGTGATTTTCTTTTTCATGCGTCCCGCTCCTTTCCTGCTTCAAGGGTCAGCCACCAGCCGGGGTTGTTCCTGAACTCTTCATGCGGGCAAGCGTCGCAATTCTCCGCGGCGCACCCGGCGCAAAAGCGGGCGTGAAATTCCGCGTCCCACGGTCCCTCTAAAACGGGCAAGGTTCGCAAGAATGCGCCCAGCGCGTCCGGGCCTTTCGTCAGCTTTTCAAAGTTGTTCACCGTTAAAACCTCCTTTTCAGATTCCCGGACGATCACGCACCCGCGTTACTCTCCGCGGTCGTGCGCCCACGGCGCTTGAAGCTTGCTTGTACCGTCTGCTGGGCAATAACGGGGCTGTATGCCGGGCGCTGGTTGCGGTCAAGAATCACGTTCCCGCTTCCGTCGGTGCTTTCGCCCCTCTTCAACTCCCGGGACACGGTCGCAACCGTCACCCCCAGCCGCTCCGCAATATCCGCCGCCCGCTCTCCGCGTTCGTATGCGGCGGCAAGCGTTCTTCTATCCTGAAATGTTATGTATTTGTATCGCCGCACAAGTTTTCACCCCCGTTCTATTGCCGCTGAATTTCTATTTTTCGGCTTCCGCCTGTTCAATACGCGCTTTCAGCGATATATACCAGCAATACAGGCTGGCAACGTGCGTTATGATCTTTACTAAATCCGGCTTTGTCGCCGATTTCGTCAGCTTTTCGCTGATTCTGTCCGCCGCCACGCTGTCGTGAAATGCCCCGTCAATCAAGGAAAGAACCGCCGCCGTCTGGAATGTGTCTGCAATCTTGCCGTATGAATCCCAGCCGCTTAACTTTTCCCACGCTTCCGAAAAGAAAACAAGTTCGTTCGCAAGTTCTCCGTCGTCGCCGTAGTCTGCTGGCTCGTCCTGATAGCAATAGTCGCTTATGAACGCTTCGATTTCTTCCGTTATCAATTCACCGCGTCCGCCGTCGATGTCCTCCCACGACAACGGTTCCGGCTTGAAAATGCACCCCATGTTTACCGCCTTTCCGGGCGGGCGCGGCGGCTGTACGCCGCGCCCGCGCTCTTTATTCGTACACCTGATACAAGTTGCCGTTCTTCCAAAGCCATGTCATGTGGGCGCAATTAAAGCGGATAAACTGCCAATCGGTCGCGTCATAATACGGGGTCCCGATGATACGTACCCGGCTGGCTTCAAAGCCCCATTCTTCGCAAACCTCGACGCGCGCCCGCTCTTCCGAAATTTCCGTTCCGCAATTATTGACCAGCCATTTGCCGGGGGCTTCCTCATAAGCAACGACGGCTTCCGGCTTCCGTAAGCACCATGTATAAACTGCATACTGCATAACGTCGCCGGGGGTCAGCTTCTTTTCCTGAACAAGCCGCACAAGCG
>JAETTR010000295.1 GCA_021768985.1 Bacillota bacterium | reverse complement strand
AAGCACTGCCGCCATTACCGCGTCGGCGCCGCCGCCGTTCGTAAGCTCGATTTTCAAGCCTTCTTCCTCGAAATACCCGAGCGTATCGGCGAGATATAAAGGGGTATAGAACACCGAGTGCGTGACTTCGTTGATTTTTAACGTTTTCGTACCGTCGGATTCTCCGCAGGCGGAGAGGGGAAGGAGGGCGAACATCGCCGCTCCGAGAATTGCAAAAGTTTTTTTCATGTTTTTCAGGAGTCCTCCAAAATTATGTACGTCCGCAAGCCGCTAAATCCGTCCGTAAAGGGGCGGACTGCGCCTTGGCAGACAAAAATAAATGAATATTATATCTTATGTCGATAGCGGATTTATTGACAACGCAAGAAAAATAGGTTATAATAATTTTTCGAAAGATTCGGAACAAAAGCAACTTTGCAGGGATATGAATATGAGAGAAATGCAAACGACCTACAACCCTAAGGAATTCGAGGACAGAATTTACGCGGACTGGCAGCGCAAAAACTATTTCCATGCGGAAATCGATCCCGAAAAAATTCCCTTTACCGTTATGATGCCGCCCCCCAACGTGACGGGACAGCTTCACATGGGACACGCCATGGACGAAACCTATCAGGACATTATGGCGCGCTTTAAGCGCATGCAGGGATATTCCGTGCTCTGGCTTCCGGGCGTGGATCACGCCGCGCTCGCAACGGAAGTGAAAGTCGTGGAGCAGATTCAGAAAGAGGGGCTTTCCAAAGAGAGCCTTGGCAGAGAGGGCTTTCTTGCTCGCGTTTGGGATTGGAAGAACAAATACGGCGACAGAATCGTGGAACAGCTCAAAAAACTCGGTTCCTCGTGCGATTGGTCCCGTCTTGCGTTTACGATGGACGAAAAATGTTCCCGCGCCGTGCGCGAGGCGTTTTTCCGCTTATATCATAAAGGTTATATCTATCGCGGCAGCCGGATTATCAACTGGTGCCCCGGTTGCAAAACCGCGCTCTCCGATATCGAAGTGGAATACAGCGAGGACAACGGCAGTTTCTGGTACTTTAACTATCCCGTAGAAGGATCGGACGAAGTGATTACCATTGCGACCACCCGACCCGAGACTATGCTCGGCGACACGGCGGTTGCCGTGAACCCGAAGGACGAGCGGTTTGCACGTTTCGTCGGAAAAACCCTGCTTTTGCCTCTGACCGACCGTAAAATTCCCGTCGTCTCGGACGAATACGTGGATCCCGAATTCGGAACGGGCGCGGTGAAAATTACGCCCGCGCATGACCCGAACGATTTCGAAGTGGGGCTTCGGCACAATCTTCCCGTGATCCGCGTTATGAACGATGACGGCACTATGAACGAGCTTGCCGGAAAATACGCGGGGCTCGACCGCTATGAAGCGAGAAAGCAAATCGTTTCCGATATGGAAAATTTGGGATTGCTCGTCAAGATCGAAGCGCACGTCCATAACGTGGGGCATTGCTCCCGTTGCCGCGCCACGCTGGAACCGATCGTATCCAAGCAGTGGTTCGTAAAAATGGCGCCGCTCGCAAAGCCCGCGATCGAAGCGGTGATGAAGAGCAAAACCAAATTTACGCCCGACCGCTTTGCGAAAATCTATTATAATTGGTTGGAAAATATCCGCGACTGGTGCATTTCTCGTCAGCTTTGGTGGGGTCACCGCATTCCCGTATGGTATTGCGCCGACTGCGGCGAGGAAATCTGCGCCAAAGAGACGCCTGCCGTCTGCCCGAAGTGCGGCGGAAAGACGCTGAATCAGGAAGAGGACGTTCTCGATACCTGGTTTTCCTCCGCGCTGTGGCCGTTCTCGACGCTCGGCTGGCCGGACAATACGCCCGATTTCAACTATTTCTATCCGACCGATTTACTCGTCACCGGTTACGACATTATCCCGTTCTGGGTCATGCGTATGATGTTCTCGGGAATCGAGCATACCGATAAGGTGCCTTTCCGCGACGTATTGATTCACGGACTCGTGCGCGACGAGCAGGGCAGAAAAATGAGCAAATCGCTCGGCAACG
>JAETTR010000294.1 GCA_021768985.1 Bacillota bacterium | reverse complement strand
ATCTCTTACCGCGTCAGCGAACCCCGCTACGAACCGCCCGCGGGGGTGTCTATGCAGTTCGACGCATACTGCGCCGAGGACGCCAAAATCAAAGTGACCTTCTTCGAGGACACTGAAGAGGGTACGGGCTATTCCGCCGAGGCGCAGATTACGGGCGGCGGCAAGTGGAAGAGCGTATTGCTGAATCCGGACGATTTCAAATCGGGAACGGGCGCGCACCTCGCAGACTTTAAAGGAACGGTTTCGTTTACGATCTCCGCCGACGCGGAGGTGCTCGTGAATAACGTGATATGGATTTAAAGAACTTCTCGATCGGCGTAATCGTCGAAACGAAAAAGCCGCATCCCTGCGGCGGAAAGGAGTGGGAAATCGTGCGGACGGGCGCGGATTTTAAAATAAAATGCCGGACCTGCGGGCGAATCGTGATGCTTTCGCCCGACGAGTTGAAAAAGCGGGTGCGGCGGATTGCGGGAGGCGAAGCGTGAAAGGGCGTCCCCGTATGTTGAACGAGCCCGCGAAGCCGGGCGCGCTTGCCACCGTTTTGACCGTACTCGTGTATCTCGCGGCGATTCTTTTGCTGGTACTGCTCATCGTAAACGCCTATTTCAGCCGCAATTTTCTGATTACGGTCGTGGACGGCGAATCGATGAAGAACACCTTCCAGAGCGGCGATTGCGTGTACACCGACGTTCACGCGACGCCCGAACGGGGGCAGGTGATCATCGTGGACGTGACGGACTATCCCGACCGCTATCCCCGCCCCTTCGATCAGGCGGAAAAGTCGATCATCAAACGGCTGATCGCAAAGGAGGGGGATACGGTAAAGTGCGATGAAGCTGGCACGGTCTGGTTGAAACGCGCGGGCGAAGAGGAGTTCGTTCCTTTGAACGAGCCGTACGCCTACGGCAGGACGAAAGAGTTTTCGGAAGTGGAGGTCGGCGAAGGGGAAATCTTCTTCCTCGGCGACAACCGCGGCAACAGCACCGACTCCCGCGCCGTGGGGTGTTTGAAAGCGGAGGACGTGATCGGCGTCGTACCGCAGTGGGCGATCAATGTCAAATGGTATTCGACGGGATGGGAGAATTTTCGCACGGGACTCGTGAATTTCTTCCGACCGAGCGCAAAATAATCGATTGGTTTTACTGATTTTAAGGAGAAAAAATATGATTCGGATTACGGCAGACAGCACTTGCGACCTTGGGGAACACATTGTAAAACGGAATATCGGCGTTATGCCGCTTTCCGTCATTCTCGGGGAAAATACCTTCCGCGACGGCGTGGACATCGTGCCGCAGGACATTTTCGATTTCGTGGAAAAAACGGGTCAGCTTCCCAAGACGGCGGCGCCGAGCATCGGCGACTATACCGACTTTTTCGCGGCGTACGTCGAGGCGGGGGAAACGGTGATTCACTTTAACATTTCGTCCAAGTCCTCGGCGGCGAACACCTACGCGCAGAAGGCGGCGGAGGCGTTCCCCGGCAAAGTGTACGTCGTGGACAGCCGCGCGCTTTCCTCGGGACAAGGACTGTTGATCATGAAAGCCGGCGACTTCGTCGGACAGGGCATGACGGCGGAGGAGATCGTCGCGAAGATCAACGAGCTCATTCCAAAAACGAACACTTCCTTCGTGCCCGACCGGCTCGACTATCTCTACAAGGGCGGGCGGTGCTCGCGTATGGCGATGTACGGGGCGAACATCCTGAAAATCCACCCGCTCATCGAAATGAAGGACGGTCAGCTGTTTGCCGAAAAGAAGTACCGCGGCAGTATGCAGAAGTGCATCAACAACTATATCGAAGACCTTGCGGAGCAATACCCTTCGTACGACAGAACCCGCTGCTTTATTACGCACAGCACCGCCGACCCCGAGCTTGTGGCGTTTGCGAAGAAGAAGGTCGCCGAGACGTTCTCCTTCGACGAAGTGATCGAAACGGTTGCGGGCTCGGTGATTACGGGGCATTGCGGCAGAAACACGCTCGGCGTACTCTTTATCGCCGAATAACGAACGGAGATTTCTATGACGAAAATTTACAACGACGCC
>JAETTR010000293.1 GCA_021768985.1 Bacillota bacterium | reverse complement strand
AAAAGCCGAAGTACGGCAATATGGATTTCGCCAAGCCCGAAGAGCAACAGCATATTTTCGGCGTGACGAAGGTCATCGATCTGACGCAATACGGAATCGACGAGCGCGTTCTGATTTACGGCTGCGCGTGCGGGGAGAGCTTCGGTCGGTATCATTACGAATACCGCAGCGATGTCGTGGAAATTACGCAACAGCGCGGTAACGAGTATCAGGCGAATTACGTGTATAATTTTGTTTACGGCAGACAAAAGGTCAATTCCCTTCGCGTGTTTACGTTTGCAGACGATTACAGAATCGCCGTAAAACTGTTCATGAACGAAACGGGTTGCGACGTAAATTGCCTGATTACCTATGAATGCGATGAAAAGGGCGAGAACGGCAAAAAGATTTACGAGGGCGTGACCGGTCAGTACCATAACGCCGCCGGGTTCGCTGTGCTTGACGAGGACAGTAAAACCTGCGAGGACGGCTGGCATTACGAGTACCGTTGCCTCGATTGCGATCTGTTGCTCGGAACCGAACGGGGCGGGAATTCTCATAATCATGGCATTGTCGAAGTGATCGATCTTGCGCCTTACGGTGCGAAGTGCGGAGAGAAGCTTTTGATCCGCGGGTGCGCTTGCGGCGAGTACTTTGATGCGATTAGAGAATACAATATTAAAGATTTCATCTATTCCGCCAAGCAAAGCGATATTCAACCGTATGAGATCTATGACAATGGGGGGAACGATTATCAGTATATATATCGTTGCGCGGTTACCGATCCCAAGTGCGATCTGGTCTTCTCGGTGAAAGTTTATATGAAGGACAATGATTGCAAAATTTACATGGATATCTTCGCTTGTAACGATGACGGTACTCCTGCGGAAACCCCGTACGTAAAAACCTTCGTAACCGGTTATGATCATAGATTTACGGAGGTGGCAGGGAGTCGTAAGCCGGTGGACGGAGAGACTTGCGTATACGAGTATAATACCGTTTGTTCCGTTTGCAATGCAAAAGGCACGAATCGAATTATGGATCACAGCCAATATGAAGGTAGCTGGCGCCAGAGCGAATATTCTCCTTGCGAGTTTGTTAAAATTTGCGATGGATGCGGGCATGCTATTGATTGGAAAACGGAACATGATATTCGTCATTTGGATTCTACTTGTTCTCAATTCGGCTATGATGTTTGCAACAGATGCGATTATAAACATGAAATTTATCCCGAACATCATTGGGAATGGAATGGCGAAGTCGGGATGTATGTTTGCTCGGTTTGCGGATTAAAGAATCAGAACGGTGCGAGCGGATTTATCGTTCTCGAAGAAGTCAGCGCGCAAGGCGATGATACGGTCGTGATCGGTTATTGCTTCCGCAATTACGATTCGAATCATCAGGATTATTACGAGATCGGATACGAGCCTGTTGTGGAGATCCTCTTTGAGAAAGAAGACGGGAGTACCGATACGCAAATGATTACGAACGTGTCGATTAACGATCTGCAAGAATTTAACGGGAGGGAAGGATATTATGTTTCGTTCTCGTTGCAGGAAGCAAAAGACCGTGCGGCAGAACAATATCCCGAAATTGCGAATTTTACGGTTTGCTTTACGTTTGTGCCTACGAACGGCGGCGAACACTTGAATTTCCGCATCGAGCTGGATTGAGTCCGAAAAAGCAAAAGAACGGGGCTTTCGAAAGGGAGCCTCGTTCTTTTGCGTAATGTCATAAAATATTTTCGAGCGCGGGGCGGTAGGTATCGGGCAGACACTCGGTGAGATGGGAAAGAATTTCGAGCTTTGCAAGGGCAAGCGTATAATCCTTTTCCGAAACCAACCGCACCGTTTCGGACATATAGTCGTCGATTCGGGAAATGTCGTTGTGCGGGATCCAGATATGCAGGTGTTCTTTTTTGTTTTCCCACGAACGTTGAACCGCTTTCGCATCCTCGCCGTTCGCCGTTTCCGCTTCCACCTTGTCGATCAGCGTTTCGATTTCTTTGCCGAATCCGTCGAACTGGGTTTCCACGTAGGTCCATTCGAACGCCGCAAATCCCGCCAGCAAC
>JAETTR010000292.1 GCA_021768985.1 Bacillota bacterium | reverse complement strand
AGCCAAGATCTCATAATCCGCCACTTCGCCGTTTTGTATTAACACGTACTTCTCGCCGTATAGATCAACTTCTACATAATCGAAATATGCATCATATACTCCGATCACGTAATCACGTTCATCACCGTCGCTCATAACAAAAGTATATTCCGTGTTCGCTTTCACTTCTAAGAAATCGCCCTCATCGTTGTTGGGGGAATTGATCGTCTCGCTACCGCCGCCTGCGGCTTCCAGCTCCACCGTCGTTGCAAGATCGGGTCTCAAACCGATATGCGGTCCGTATTCTCCTGCCTCAACGGAAGAATAAGCTTCGAGATCGGAAGGCGTTACCGAGAAATAATAATCGTTCACAGGCAAATTCAGTTTCGCAACGCCGCTTGCATCGGTCGTTCCCGAAACGCCCGCGACTTCCGCATAACTGGTTCCGTCGTATGTATAGGCTTTTACCGAAGCGTCGGCAACGGGTGCGCCTGCGGAATCGGTTACCGTAACGGCATATTCCTGATCAACGCCTTTTTTATAATAGGTAAAATCAATATAGCGCTGTGCATCTTCAAAAGTAGCGCCGTACTTACGCCAGCTTCCCTGAATCGTCACTTTTTTTCCAGCTGTCACTTCGCACCGAGGAGCGGTGAAAACGCTTGAAGTGTCGTCCTGATTGTAAGTAACGGTATCGTCCGTTACGGTAACGTTCGTTACGGTAAAGTTGCATGCGTTTGTATCGGGATAGCCGTAGTCATCAACAGTCCAGAACGTCGTAACGTAGAAATAGCCGTCCGCTTCGGGCACGAATTCGTAATACAAGGTTTCGCCTTCCGTTATCGTGGAACGGTAAACGTTGCTCTGCGTATCCAATAACTTATGTACCCAAATAGGATCGTTTTCCGTGCCGCTGTGCGTAAGCTTGGGAATCACGACGACCTCTACGTGCCCGCAAGCTTTATCGTCAACCGTGCCCGTGCAAGTTTTATAACCCAGACCCGTTTGCTCCTCCGTCGCCGGAATAATCACTTCATCGTAATAGCCGGCGGAGCTGCTTTCGTAAGTATGCGTATGGAATAACGATTCGGGCAAAAGAATCGTCGTTTTGTTCGAAGCAGGATCTTCGGGATCGAGCAAGCCCGTGTATTCGATAATCAAGCGTTTGCCGACCAAGCGGATATCCGCAATGCCGACGCCCGCAGCGCCCGCAGCGCCGGTTCCGCCCGTCGCACCCGTCGCGCCCGTCAGATTGCAGATGGGAGTACCCCAACCTTCCGCCGTCTTTTTATAAACGTCGCTCGTTTTCGTATCGAGGTAGAAATCTCCCTCTTTGCCTGCCGTTGCGGCGGGAGCGTCCTCGCCCGAAAGCCAGGTCGCGCCGTCCTCTCCTTTCGAAGCCGTGCCGGCCGCGCCTTTAAGGTTGCAGATCGAAGTTCCCCAACCGTCCATACCCTTCTTGAACACGTCGAAGGTGGCGGTATTCAGATAAAAATCGCCGACTTTTCCCGCGGTTGCGACAGGATCCGCCGCGCCGGAGAGCCAGGTCGCACCGTCTACGCCGTCGGTACCTGCCGCACCCTTCACGGTTTCGAGCCACTGTTCATAGGTCAACACCGTTTCGTTGTTCGCTTCGGCGGACGCGACGTACGCGGTATACACCGCTACGATATCGGGATCGCGCGTATCGTTAGCGCTGGGTTTGCTTCCGCAAGCGGCAAGCCCGAACGCTCCCGCCGTAACGCAAGTCGCCGAAAGCAAAGCAAGCAGTAGTTTTTTTCTTGTCTTCATGGTTCTCTCCTCCCGTATTATAAGTATTTTTTATAAATACTTTAATACATTTTGATAATTATTCAACATTTATGCGATTTTGATTTTACAATTATGCGTTTCAGCTTGAATATTCCGTATTTTAAACGTATTATTCAGAACGGTTCCTCATATTTTTTGCAAAAATAAATGCATATATGTCTTATATATGCATTATCATATCAGGTGAATTATACTATTAAGTGCAACAGGAGGGAGATAAAAAAAGGAACTCATATAAATCTGTGATATAATAAGTTTGCAGACAAAATTACACAGGGAGATTTATATGAGCTA
>JAETTR010000291.1 GCA_021768985.1 Bacillota bacterium | reverse complement strand
TAATGTGTTACTCGAAGCAGCAAAGGCGTGGGCAGATAATTGGGGCTTGGAAACCTCAGATATTACAAAAGATAACATTAAAAATCTTACTTGGTATGTAACGAAGAAGCGAACCTAAATCTTGGGCGGCATTTATGCGGCGTATAACGGCGGTATATAATTTTGATATAAGCAAGGAAACGCCCGTAAGCAAGCGCACGGGTGAATTAAAAAAGCCGCTTTCGCTCGTACCGATTGACGACGACGGCGAAATTCCGTTTTAACCTGCTGGGTGGGTTCTCTGGGTGGGGAATAGAAAAAGCACAAGGCTTTCGCCCTGTGCTTTTTCCTTACTGGTAAGCGATAAAGCCCGCAACACCATTGACGAAAATATATTCCGTCTTATAATGTTCAAACTCTTTCGCATTTGGTTGAGGTGACGTGACTTGAACACGCGACCTCTTGGTCCCTAACCAAGCGCGCTACCAAACTGCGCTACACCTCAATAAAACAAATATGAAATTATTACGGTCGCCACGACCTCTTTTTCTCGCGGCACCAAGGGAATGTGCCGCTTCGGTCAAGAATTTTACCCGCAATGGTAAAATTCTCATTTCGCATTGCGCGCACACCGCACTGCGGTGATGTGCATAACGCAACGCTCAACCCTAACCAACGCGCGATTGCCGTACTGCGCTACACCTCAATAAAACAAATATGAAATCGTCGTTTACCGTACTGTGTCACGGCTTAATGAAAAGCATATCTTATTATATCAATAATTCGGAAAGTGTCAAGCAATTTCCGCCCGTTTTCGCGAAAATTTACCCGCCCCTTTTAAAAATATGCAATCGTAAAGGCGAACGTTGCGCGCTTTCCGACCGCGACCTCCGATACGCCCGCTTTTTTACTGAACTCGGAATCCTCCGCACCCGCGAGATCGGGCAGATTCGTCCAAGGCTCGATACAGATCATCTCCGCGCCCTGCGGCTTCCACAACAGCAGATTCGAAAATCCCCCGAACGCAAGCGTGGCAACCGTTTCTCCCCGCGGCGATTTCAACGCGACGAACTTCGAACGCGTGTCCGCAAAAATCAGCGTATACTCGTTTGCGAAATATTCCTCTTTCAACGACAGCGTTTTGCCCGTTCCGAGATCCTGCACCTCTCCCGTCAGATATCCGTCGTCATTGTGCACGCGATTTAAAAACCGCTCCTCTTCCGAAAACCCTACGGCGTAGCCCTCTACCGAACCGCCGAGCGCGAACGAAGGGTGCCCGCCGCAAGCAAAATAAAGCGGCGTTTTACCCGAATTTTTCACTTCGTATTCCGTGATCAGCTCGTTTCCGCGCAAAGTATAGCGCACCGTCAGCTCGAAGCCGTAGGGATAAACCCGCTTCGTTTCGGGCGACGACGCAAGACGAAAAGACAGATAATCGCCGCCCGCCCCGTTCAGTTCGAATTCCGAACGTTTCGCAAACCCGTGCGCCCGAATCGGATAGCGAATCCCGCCGACCGTCACGCCGAAATGCCCGCAAACGGGAAACAGGACGGGTGCGTGCCCCGCCCAGCTTCCGTTCTCGTTCTGCCAAACCCGCTCTTTTCCCGCAAAGCGAACGCTGACGAGCTCCGCGCCCAGACTGTCCGCTTCGATCTGCAATTTCTCGTTCCCGATCGTATATTTCACGGCAAACCGCCTTATTTATGATAAACCAAGTTTCCGCCGCGCACGGTGCAAATCACCTCGTAATCTGCGCCGAGCACCGCAAAATCCGCAAGCTTTCCGACGCGGATACTGCCGACTCGATCGTCGATCCCCAACGTTTTCGCGGGAACGATCGTCGCGCAATCCACCGCTTTGAGGAAGGGCACGCCCACCTTTTCGGTGAAATTGCGCACGGCGTGATTCATGCGAAGCACGCTGCCCGCAAGCGTTCCGTCGGCAAGGCGCGCCTCGCCGTTCTTCACGATCACCCTTTGCCCGCCCAACTCGCTCTCTCCGTCGGGAAGTCCTTTCGCCCGCATGGCGTCGGTAATCAAAGTCAGCTTGCCCTGCGGCTTGCACTTATACAGCAACCGCATGGCGGGCACGGATACGTGAATGGTAT
>JAETTR010000290.1 GCA_021768985.1 Bacillota bacterium | reverse complement strand
TTTTGTTACCGGTGGTATGCCCGAAGCGGTTCTCGTTTGGACGCAAGACAGGGATATTATGTCGGCAGATAATGTTCTTGCTGATATTTTGTTGTCTTACGAAAGTGATTTCGGTAAACATGCAGATAAATTCGACGTAAATAAAATCGGGCTTATTTGGGATTCGCTTCCTTCACAACTTGCAAAAGAAAACAAAAAGTTTTTATACAGTGCAGTCAAAGAGGGGGCGCGTGCCCGCGAGTATGAAAATGCTGTGAATTGGCTTTACAGCGCAGATATGGTGAAAAAGGTTTATCGTATCTCAAAGCCGGGTCTTCCGATTTCGGCTTATGACGATTTATCTGCTTTCAAAATTTATATGGGCGACGTTGGACTTCTTCGTAAACATTCGCATTTGGCAACTTCGGCATTTACTGAAAATAATAGACTGTTTACCGAGTTTAAAGGTGCATTGACCGAAAATTATGTATTACAATGTATTTTAAGACAATTTGAAGTAAAGCCGCGCTATTGGGCGAATACGCAATACGAAGTTGATTTTATTATACAGCGTGAAAACGATATTATTCCTCTTGAAGTTAAGGCAGGTGAAAACGTAAAAGCAACGAGTATAAAAAACTATTACAAGTTGTATGAGAGCGAAACACCTTTAATTGTGCGACTGTCGCTTCGCAATCTTTCTCTTGATGGAAATGTCTTGAACGTACCTTTGTTTTTAGCAGACAAACTTGATAACCTAATCGGAATGGCACGGAAAAAGTAAATGCCAAGTGTCGCCTGACAAAATTCAAGGCTGTGCTTGGTGGCTTTTCTGTAAGGTGTTGGGTTACAATATAGGCACAAAGGAGAACTTGATATGGAATTGTCTGATAAGATTAGAATAATAACAAGGCTTTTGTCGTAACGCTGTCCGTATTCAGCGCGATGGCGGTTGCGTCGTTTTGCACCGCGTGCGGCGGAGGAACGGAGAACGGCGTTACGTTGGACCGATCCACCGTGCAGATGGATCGGTTCGAAAGAACGACGCTGAAAGCGGAAACCACGGGCGAGGGCGCGGTCGTTTGGGAGTCTTCCGACGCAACGGTCGCTTCGGTGGACGCGAACGGCGTGATTACGAGTCTGAAAGAGGGCGAAACGAAGATCACCGCCACGGTCGAAGGCGTGGACGCGGCGGAATGCGCCGTCACGGTCGTGTCCTCGGGCAAGTCGCCCGTGCTCGCGCAGGGCTGGGAGACGAAAGCAGTTGCCGTCGGGGCGGAAATCGTTCTTGATTATACGCTCACATATAAGGACGCGAACGTTGCCGCGGGCGCGGTATTTCCGAGCACGGTCGGCAATCCGTCCGTGCTTTCGAAGGCGGCGGACGGCAAGATCACCGCGATTGCGGCGGGCGACAGCACGGTTACTCTTTCCGTTTCGTACTGCGGCTGGACGGGTAGCATGGATTATGCCGTGACCGTCAAGGAAGCGACGAGCGAACCGTAACCCTTCGCGAAGCCTGCGATCACGCTCACGGACAGCACGGTGAGCTGGACGGCGGTTGCGGGCGCGACGAATTATACGCTTACGATCGGCGATACCGAATTCAAGACGGTCACGGGCACTTCGGTTGATATCGCAACGGGCGATTATGCAAAGGCGCTTAAAAAAGGCGACAACGTGATTACTTTAAAAGTAAACACGACGGACGATCATCTCGAAAGCCCCGCTTCCGACGCGGTGACTTACGTGCTCAAAGTGGCGTTCTCCGCGCTCGAAATCACGCTTACGGGCAGTAAGGTAACCTGGACGGCTTCCGCCGAAGCGACGAGCTACACGGTTACGATCGGCGACAAAACGGTTTCCGTAACCGAAGCGGAAATCGATTTAGAGGATCATGCGGATAAACTCGTGCACGGCGACAACACGGTGAGCGTAGTCGTGAACGCGGCGGGGAACAACCTTGAAAGCCCCGCTTCGAACACGGTAACGTACGGGCACGATCTGCGCCCGGAGATCGCCAACGGCACGAAAAACCGCCACTACCGCGAACAGCATTACTTAACGCGGAATTGCGAAAATTATCCCACGCACGAGCTGGGACCGATCGCGAAG
>JAETTR010000289.1 GCA_021768985.1 Bacillota bacterium | reverse complement strand
CTATACTGCGCAATATTCAGGGAATGCGCAGACGGGCTTTTGCGTGGGAAATTATTACATCGCGACGGCTGATTTAACGGCGGCGGAAGGGTATCGTTTTACGGAGGGAGAAAGGGACGAAACGTTCGATTCCCGCGGCATTACGATCACGATCGCGAATGACGGAAAAACTGCGCAAGTTACGAAAAAGTGGTATATCGTCAATCAAGTAAACCGCGTGTTTTCGGAAGTGAATTCCGAGGATGCTGCGCAAACCGAAAAATATCGGGATTACGAAATTCCCTCTTTCGCCTTCGGAAGTGTGGATTTGGTTCCGATGCCTTATCTTGCGTACGGCGACGAACGGTATTTCTTGGGGAACGAGCAAACGGCAGGTTATGCAGTCAGCCGTGTGTATGAAGGCGAAGACTCCGAAACGGGAGATCCCGTTTGGCTTCGCGATGAAATCATCAGATATCAGGACGGCGTTTATACCGTACAAAAGGAAGGCTGGTTGAATCTGGATCAGCCCGCGGCGGAAGCCGACGACTTTTTGACGTTTACTTTAAAGCGGAACGGCGAGACGATTTGCGAACAGGCAAACCGTTCGCAGTGGTCGTATTATCTGAACCGGTATATGCCCGTGGGGGAATACGCTTTAACCTTGCAGGTAAAGCATCTAAGCGTGAACGGACTCTTTACGCCCTGGTGGCTCGGAAGCGGAGAATTTTCAAACGCAATCTATCAGGGGTTTACGCAGAACTATGAGTTTTCGGTCACGCCTGCAAAATTCGAAATCGATTTGACGGGCACACGCGAGTCGATCGTCAATCTTGCCGATCTTAAAAAGAACGGATTCGAAAAGACGGTAAACGATATTTTCGCGCCGACGGGCGTTCAGCCGACGGGCGGCGTAATCGTCACCGAATCGGAGCTTCGCGCGAACGGCGGATATTGGGCGGCTCGGGCGGAGGAGCTTTACGAATTCGAGCCCGCGCTCGCGTATAACGTTTCCGATTTTATGAGCGACGAATATTACGCATTGAACGACGATATCTGGAACGCGCATATCAGCACGGAAGAGGCCAAAACGTATACGCTGTTTTATAAAGCCGTTATGAAGAATTACGTCTGGAACGTAAATCTTCCAGAAGAGAAATACGAAAACGCGCTCACATTACAGGTGTATCAGGAGCTTGCCGTGCCCGTGTTTGCCAATGACGGCAAAGCGGTCTATACGGGCGAAGAGATTGCCGTGGTTCTTACGGATCAATCCGCCGTGTATCTTTCCAAATTTACGATCGAACCGAATCAGGAACTTTTATCCGCGCGGCAGGATTACGTTGTAACGTTTGCTTTGCGTGATCCCGATCATTATAAGTGGGTGGGCAAAGATCTCGGCAAAGCGGAAATAGCGTTGGATTTCGTCATCGAGAAAGCGAAAATCACCGTGCCCGTGTTGGCGCACAAGACTTACAACGGCGAACCGCTCACGCCCGACGAATTCAACGATATCCCGACTGGCGCGGACGGCAATCCGATTTACAGACTCGATACCGCGATCCCGCAGAACTGGATCAACGCGGGCAGTTACGACATCGATCTTCGGCTGACCGATCCCGCAAACTATGAGTGGCGGGACGTCCATCAGGACCCCACGGGCACGCCCGAACAAATTACGATTAAGTTTGTAATCGATCCCGCGCAGGACGACTGGAAGGATTCTTTCCGCATTCTGCCTTGGGAGTACGGTAAGTTCCTGCTTTCGGCAAACTTCTTCGGCGGAACGACGCGATTGGATCAGGAAGTGCTATATTCCGTCGCACGGGATCGCGAAGGCACCGATCTGTGCGAAGGTCTGGTGGCGTTCAGAGACGATATCAACTTCCCCGCAGGCGAGTTTTTGTCTTTGCCGAAGGGTACGTACTATATCCGTGCCTATACCGAAGAATGCGGCAACACTTCCGCGATCGACGGCGAATGGGTTCCGTTCGAAGTCACGATTGCAAAGAACGGCTGGCACGTCCGTCCGGGCGTGGACGCATGGACTTGGGGCGAATTCGCAAACAACACGATCGAAAACGGCGCGCCTTTCTACGGCAATACGAGAGTCATGTTCTAT
>JAETTR010000288.1 GCA_021768985.1 Bacillota bacterium | reverse complement strand
AACAAGCCCAACAGCGGCGGAACGAGCAACGGAACATAAAACTTTTTATTGATCAGCTGCGAGCAATCCTGTTTGAAGGTTGCAAGCTTTCCGCCCTCTTTCAGAATCCGGTCGTTCGTAAGATTGCTGCGGATGTTCATAACCCAGAGCGTGATAAACATTACGAGCAGGATAAACGATACCACGCCGTAGAGCAAAATCAGGAAGCTGTTGTCACCCGTGACGTAGATAAAGTCCTGTAATTCCTCGCTCCATTCCTGTCCGCCCGTCTGCGTGCCGAGCCTGCCCGAAAAGAGATGACCGATATAGGTGCCGCCGAAAAACACCATAAACAGAATGAACGCGACTTCCACGAGGAAATAGGCGATCCCCTTTCCGATTTGTTTGCGCATCATCTGCCCCAAGCCCATTACCACGCAGGAAAGCTTCGTGGCGAGCGAACCGTGCACCACCGCCAGAACCGCCTGCTTGATTTTGCGCCCGATACGGCGGAAAATACTGTCCTCGCCCGCGAAAAACTCTTTCACGGAGCCTCCGACAGATTGAATTTTATTCATAATTTCCCTCCATATAATTCTCGGGGCAAAGAAAGGTTTGCCCCGAGCCTTTGCGTTGTCGCGTGAAAATCAGCTCTCCGCTTATTTCACGAAATTCTTAACGGCAGCTTCAAGTTCCGTTTTACAATTGAACTTATCGCCTTGCGTGATCATGCCCTGCCCGAAAGAAATCATGGGCGCCCAGAACGCGGAAGGCACGCCTTTCTGCGTTTTGGAATATTGCAGCTGATCGCTGATCGCCTTCGCGCAGACGTCGTTCTTTACCTTGTCGTCGTTCTGCGCTTCTTTGTTCGTGGGAAGGAATCCGCGCGCCTCGAAGTGCTTGATCTGATTTTCCTTGTTGGTGTAGAACTCCGCGAAGTCGAGCGAAACGGCGCGCACCGCGGGATCGCTGTTGCCGCCGTGCTTGCTCACGCCGAGGCACTTATAACCCGCAAACGCGGTGAGTTGAACCTGCTGTCCTTCCAACGTATAGGTGGGAAGCTTCACGGCGCCGAAGTTCTCGCCGAGCGCCTCTTCGATCGCGTTTTTGTTCCAGATTCCCGAAACACCCGCGACAATGTTGCCTCCCGTAATGCCTGCGACGAGCTTCGAATCGTTCGAGTCCGCCTTAAATCCGGGGTTCGCGACGTAGCCCTTCATCGCCTCGGCAACCTTGACGCCCGTCTCGCTCGCGAAATCGGTCGTGACCGTAACCTCCGCGAGTTTATCGTTGTAGGTGACCTCGTAGCCCAAGCCCTTTCCGAAGAAGAACGCCGCACTGTACCAGCTGTCGTCGATCGGATACCCGAACTGTTCGTCCTTCGAGCATTTCGCAAGAATTCCGTCGAGAGTCTGCACGTCCGTTTCGGTGAACTTCGACTTGTCGTAATAGAGGAAGAACGTGTTGTCGGTATAGGGGAACGCGTAGGTCTGGTTCTGCCCGTTTACCGTTACGGTGCACGCGTCGAGCGAATTCGCCGTGTTCGCCTCGGTAATTCTGGTTAAACGCTCGCCGCCGATCTGCGCGAGCGCGTCGCCCACGACAAGACGGTTGAGCTGATCGCTCGCGAACGAAAAGAGGTTGGGCGCGTTTTCCACGTCGTTCAACACTTTGGTCGCGGAATCGTTCTCGCCCTGAATGCCTACGAGAATTTCCACGTTCTTGCCCTTCTCCGTTTTCTTATAGGCGTCGATTACCTGATTTAAAAACGCTCTGTCCGCCTCGGGCACCCACATGCTGATCGTTACGCCGTCGCCGCTTCCGCCCTTGTCATCGCCGCAAGCGCAAGCAAGACCGACCGTTCCGACCGCCATGACCGAGCCGAGCGTAAGGCATAAAATTTTACTTGCTTTTTTCATGAATGATCCTCCTTGTTATGTAGGTTTCTCTCCCGCTCGCGCGGGAGAGACCCGCGATCTGCATTCTTTATTCTGCCTTTACAATCGTCCAAGCACCGGTTGTAGCGTTGAAAGTAACCGTGTAAGTGCCTGTTTCGGTAAGATAGCAGTTGTTGTCTCCCAAAGGATTGTTTTCCTTGGAAGGATTTAAGATATCTTTAGCACCG
>JAETTR010000287.1 GCA_021768985.1 Bacillota bacterium | reverse complement strand
ATATCCGCGAGGTGGACGCAATCGTGCACGTGGTGCGCTGCTTCGAGGATGAGAACGTGACGCACGTGGAGAACTCCGTCGATCCCGTCCGCGACATCGAAACGATCAATCTGGAGCTCATTCTCTCGGACATCGAAGCGGTGCAGAAGCGGCAAGACCGCATTAAAAACGCGGCGCGCGGCGGCGCGGACAAAGCCGCGGCAACCGAATTCGCTTTTCTGAATCGGCTTGCGGAGCACCTCGAAAAAGAGCTTCCCGCAAACTGCTTCCCCTTGACCGACGACGAAATCCCCTTCATGGAAAATTTGTTCCTATTGTCGTACAAACCCGTCATTTACTGCGCCAATATCTCCGAAAAGGATATGGGCGCGGGCGAGGATGAAATCCCGCTCGTCGTAAAAGTCAAGGACTACGCCGCGAAACACGACGCGGGCGTGATCGTGATTTGCGCCAAAACGGAAGAAGAGCTTTCGCAAATGGAAGAAGAGGACAGAGCCATGTTCCTCGAAGAATTCGGTTTGAAGGAGAGCGGACTTTCCAAACTGATCAAAGCGTCCTATTCGCTGTTGGGGCTGATCTCCTACCTGACCGCGGGCGAAAAGGAAACGCGCGCCTGGACGATTACGAAGGGCACGAAGGCACCGCAGGCGGCGGGGAAAATTCACACCGATTTCGAAAAGGGATTCATTCGCGCGGAGGTCGTAGAATGGGAAACCCTGCTCGAATGCGGCGGACTCGCGGGCGCGCGCGAAAAAGGCAAGGTGCGTTCGGAGGGTAAGGAGTACGTCATGAAGGACGGCGATGTCGTCCTCTTCCGCTTTAACGTATAAAATAAGAGACAAAAAAACACGCGTTTGCAACGCGTGTTTTTTTATTTGCCGGATTATTCTTTGTCCTTTTTCTTTTCTTCGGTAACCGCCGCCTCCAACTTCAATTCGGGCGACGCGGACGGCGTGGTCCGCACCGCGGCGGCTTGTTTGGAATTTTGCTTGAAGCGTTCGATGCAATAGACGACGATCGCCGAGAGGATCAGCGCGACCACGAACCCGACCGCCGCCAGCAGAATCGTACTCTGTCCTCCGCTTACCGATACGTTGTTCTGCTGCAACACCGCCTTCGACTTCTCGCGGTACAGCGTTCCGATCACCGTTTTGCAGGTATCCGTCTGCGCCTGCATGATCGTATACAGCGTTTCCATATCGCTCGAGAATTTTTCGCTGTTCACGGGCTTCAGGCTTTCGGGTTTTTGCAACTCGAAAATGCTGTCCCCGTTCTCATCGTCTAATCCCGTGTCGACGTATTCGTACCCGATGGAAATTTTCAGTTCGGTAATTTCACGCGACAGTCCGATGTTCTCTTCCTGCAACGAGGAAATCACCGTCGTGAACGGCACGTACGCCGCGTCGTACTTGTCTCCCGAAACGCCCTGTGAGGCAAGTATCTTCGCCGTTTTCGCCATTTCTTCGTATTGCTGGCTGATGATGCTGTCGTTCATTCGTTTCTGCCGATCCAATTTGTCGATCTTCAACTCGACTTCGGAAGGAGATTCCGAAAGCAGATAGCGGTTGAGTTCGAGATCGGTCTTTAAGTTAGAGATACGGATATCGCCGTTGAGCGCCGCCGCAAGCTCCGAACGGTACGCGTTGATCGCCTTTCCGTTCACGATATCCTTGCCGTACTGCTCCATCAGTTTATCGTATTCCGCCAACAAGAACGTCTGTTGCGCTTCCAGACTCGCGATCCGGTCCGCAAACGTCGTGTTCGACTGATAGGCGACGAGGCTCGCGGAGTAATCGCTGTTTTCCACCATGGCGGTAATCTCGCTCACCGCTTTCTCGCAGACCGCGCGTAAAAATTCGGAAGCCTGCTTCTCGCTCGAAAAATAGCTGCCCTTGGCTTTGATCGTGTAGATCCCGAGATCGGAAACGGTCTGCGCTTCCGTTCTCGTCGCTTCGGAAATGGAAATACTGCGGCTCGTCGTCATTTTGTCCACGTCGATGTTCGCAAACTCGTCGTTCGCTTCCTTGACCGCGCTCAGACGGTCGGAATAGATGATCGACTCGTAACGGAAGGGCGTGCCGTCGGGGTTCAGCCGATCCGCGCTGT
>JAETTR010000286.1 GCA_021768985.1 Bacillota bacterium | reverse complement strand
AAGCCGCCCGCTTCGATTACGCGCTGTTTCTCTTCGTCCGTCTTTTCCTTATACGATTGATAAAGCGCCTGATAGCGTTCGCGAATCTTCTGCTTTTCCTCGTCGAGTTCGGTATAACCCGTCGCGAGCTCGATATCCTCGTGCGAAACCCCTTCTTCGCGCAAACGCTTCTTGGCGAGATATTCGGGGTTGCCGCCGAGCAAAATATCGGTACCGCGCCCCGCCATGTTGGTGGCGATGGTCACCGCGCCGAATCTGCCCGCCTGTGCGACGATCTCCGCTTCGCGCGCGTGGTTCTTGGCGTTTAAGATATTGTGCTGAACGCCGTTGCGAATGAGAAGTCTGGAAATCTCTTCCGACTTATCGACGGAAACGGTACCCACCAGAATGGGCTGACCCTTCTCGTGCCGCTCTACGATTTCGCGGACGATCGCTTTCTTTTTACCCTCCACCGAAGCGAAAATACGGTCGTGCATATCGACGCGCCGCACCGGTCGGTTGGTGGGAATCTCGATAACGTCGAGAGAATAGATCGTACGGAATTCCCCTTCCTCCGTCTTGGCGGTACCCGTCATACCCGAAAGTTTTTTATACAGACGGAAATAATTCTGGAAGGTAATCGTCGCATAGGTCTTGTTCTCCTCGCGCACCTTCACGCCTTCCTTAGCCTCGATCGCCTGATGCAAGCCGTCGGAATAGCGGCGCCCGATCATAAGACGACCGGTAAATTCGTCTACGATTACGATTTCGCCGTCGTTGATAATGTATTCTTCGTTTAAATGGAACAGCTTATGCGCCTTTAACGCCTGTTGAATGTGGTGGTTCAGAGAAGAATGCGCGACGTCGGCAATGTTTTCCACGCCGAAGAACCGTTCCGCCTTCTCCGCGCCGTACTCGGTCAACTGAACCTGCTTGTCCTTTCGCTCGATGACGTAATCCCATTCGAGTTCTTCCGCCTTCGCAAGCTTGCTCTCTCCGGGTTCCTTGTCCTTTTTCTTTCTTTTTCCGCCCTCTTCCGCTTCTTTCAGATCATCGTCGAACCCGCCCGTCAGCGTGCGCACGAAGCGGTCGACTTGCTCGTACAGCGACGACGACTGCTCGCCCTTGCCCGAAATAATGAGGGGGGTTCTCGCTTCATCGATCAAAATGGAGTCGACCTCGTCGACGATCGCAAAGTGCAATTCGCGCTGAACCATGCTCCTCAAATCGGGCTTCAGATTATCGCGCAGATAGTCGAACCCGAATTCGTTGTTGGTGCCGTACGTGATATCGCACGCGTAAGCGGCGCGCTTTGCATCGTCCTCCATACCCGGTACGACGACCCCGACGGTGAGTCCCATGAATTTATGGACCTTACCCATCCATTCCGCGTCGCGGCGGGCAAGATAGTCGTTTACCGTAACGATATGCACGCCCTTGCCCGAGAGCGCTTCGAGATAAGCGGGCAGGGTTGCGACGAGCGTTTTACCTTCGCCCGTCTTCATCTCGGCGATCCGCCCCTGAAACAGACAGATACCGCCGACGATCTGAACGTGGAAATGCCGCATTCCCAGAACGCGCCAGCTTGCTTCGCGCAAAGCCGCGAACGCTTCCGGTAAAATCCCTTCGAGCGTTTCGCCCTTCGCGAGCCGTTCGCGGAACAGCGCCGTCTGTCCTTGCAGCTCGGCGTCCGTCATCGCCTCGTATTTCGGGGAAAGCTTTTCCACCTCGGTCGCCGTTTTATTGAGCTTTTTCAAGCTTCTGCGGCTGTCGCCGCTCATCAGATATTTAATCAATCCCATAACGCTGAATTCTCCACTTGCCTGTCGTTTTGAAGTTTACTTCCTTATTTTACTATATTTTCCGAAAAATTCAAAGCGTTTTGACCCACTTTTAACGGATTCGCGCGCGCGGCGCGAAAGTTTTTTTCCGAAACCGCCAAAATCGATAAAATCCGCCCCTTCTCGCTTCCGAAAGGGGCGGATCGAATTTCCCGATTTACGCTTCGGGCTCGGGAACGGGCGCGGGTTTGGCGGCGGGCGTTACGTAGGATTCCCGTTGCGCCCGTTCGTAAAGCTCCCCCGCGATTCTTTCGCCGTTGTCGGAAGTGACGCGAAGGGCGCCCGCCCGCACGACGCTCTTTAA
>JAETTR010000285.1 GCA_021768985.1 Bacillota bacterium | reverse complement strand
TTTTTTCTTATTTATTATATACCCGAATTCCCGCTTTTGCAAGCCGAATCGGGCGATTTCGCAAAAATTGTTTTCGGAGAGGATTCTCTTTCGCCGCGGCAAGACCGCATCGCGAAGGACGTGCAAAATCCCCCGCGAAAGAAGCGGGGGATTTCGATCCGGAATGATTACATTAAATCTTTGGGAAGCTTCATGTTCTGCTTGTCGAAGTGGACGATCGCGGAGAAGTCGGGAGCTTTCAGAGACGCGCCGCCGATCAGTCCGCCGTCGATTTCGCTCATTGCCATGAGCTGCGCCGCGTTGCCCGCGTTCATCGATCCGCCGTACTGAATGCGTACCTTCGCCGCGCACTTGGGGCAGAACGTTTCGCCGACTTTTTTGCGGATATAGCCGATCGTTTCGTTCGCCTGTTCCGCGGTCGCCGTCTTGCCCGTGCCGATCGCCCATACGGGCTCGTACGCGATGACGATTTTCGAGATATCGTCGATTCCCTTCATGCCGACTTCGATCTGCCGGTCGAGCACTTTTTCCGTCTTGCCCGTTTCGCGCTCTTCCAGCGTTTCGCCAATGCAGACGATGGGGATCAGCCCCGCCGCGAGCGCGGCATGGGTGCGCTTGTTGACCGTTTCGTCCGTTTCGCCGAAGTATTGGCGGCGTTCGCTGTGCCCGATAATGACGTATTTCACGCCGTATTCTTTCAGCATGTTCGCCGAGATTTCTCCGGTGAACGCGCCTTTTTCGGCAAAGTGTACGTTCTGCGCGCCGAGCGCGATGTTCGTTCCGTTTACCGCTTCCGCAACGGCGGGAATATCGATCGCGGGCACGCATACGACGACGTCGCAATCCGCGTCCTTCACGAGGGGCTTTAACGCTTCCACGAGCGCGACGCCTTCCTTCGCCGTATTGTTCATTTTCCAGTTTCCTGCAATAATAGGTTTCCGCATATTTGTTGTGACTCCTTACTTCTTCTCGTTCAGGCAGGCAATGCCGGGAAGCACCTTGCCTTCGAACAGTTCGAGGGAAGCGCCGCCGCCCGTCGAAATGTGGGTGATCTTATCGGCAAATCCGAGCTGGGTGCAAGCCGCCGCGCTGTCGCCGCCGCCTACGATCGTCGTCGCGCCCTTCGCGTCCGCCAGAGCCTGCGCAACCGCGATCGTGCCCTTCGCGAGGGTGGGGTTCTCGAACACGCCCATGGGTCCGTTCCAGATAACCGTCTTCGCGCTCTTGATCTTGTCCGCGAACAGCTTTCTCGTTTGTTCGCCGATGTCCAGACCCATTCTGTCGTCGGGAATCGCGTTGGAAGCGACCGTCGTCACTTCGATCGGCGCGTCGATGGGATCGGGGAACGCTTTCGCGATGACCGTGTCCACGGGGAGCAGAAGCTCTTTGCCCGCCGCCTTTGCTTTTGCGATCATCTCCTTGCAGTAGTCGAGCTTCTCGTCGTCCACGAGCGAGGTGCCGATTTTGCCGCCCTGCGCCTTAATGAAGGTGTAAGCCATGCCGCCGCCGATGATCAGGGTGTCGCATTTTTCGAGCAGGTTGGAGATCACGTTCAGCTTGTCCGCGACTTTCGCGCCGCCGAGGATCGCAACGAAGGGGTGGTTGGGGTGTTCGAGGGAATCCGCCATGACGGACAGCTCCTTCTCGATCAGAAATCCGCAAACGGCGGTTTTCACCAAGCCGTATTCCACGATCGCCGCCGTGGAAGCATGGGAGCGGTGTGCCGTGCCGAACGCGTCGTTCACGTAAACGTCGCAGAAGGAAGCGAGCTTCTTGCAGAATTCGAGATCCTTCTTCTCCTCCTCCCAGTGGAAGCGCAGGTTTTCGAGCAGAACGCATTCGCCGTTCTTGCAAGCCGCGACCTTCGCCTGCGCGTCTGCGCCGACCACGTCGTTCGCGAACGTGACTTTGTTGCCGAGCAGTTCGTTCAGGCGCTTTGCCACGGGCGCGAGGGTGAGCTTCTTGAGCTCGTCCTTTTTCGCTTTCTCGATAATCGCTTCGGCGGTCGTCTCGCCCGCGTCCACCTTTTTCTGGTCCTTTTTGTTCAGCTTCACCACGTCGGAGAAGATGGAGTGAGGCTTGCCCATGTGCGAGCAAAGGATTACTTTCGCGCCCTGTTCCATCAGG
>JAETTR010000284.1 GCA_021768985.1 Bacillota bacterium | reverse complement strand
GTAAAGGCCGTCGGACAGCAAGGCGATTTTGTCGGTCGCGGTTCCGTAGTCGGTCATTCCGTTGTCGGCGGTCAGGTCGCTTTCCCAATCAAGGAAAGCCGCCCGGTTCGCACCCTCCGCAATCAGCGCGTCAAAGAACGGGCCGTTCAACTCCCGGCGCAAGGACGAAACGCGCCAGTCGTTCCGGTTCTCTTCGTCGAACGCCCGGTTGAACACGGGTTCGGCGGCAATGGCCAGCGTCGCGCCGATCTTTTCGTCGTTCTCCAGCACCACCCATTGAACGCCGCCGTAAAAGAAATATCCGCCCTGTTTCAAGTCTGCAAGTTTCTTCATGGTTCGTTTTCCTCCTTATAATCCGGCAAATAGCCGTTTTTCGCGTCTTTTGTGAAGTCCCGGACCGTCTGCGAAATCAGATACCAAAGGACCGGAAGCAATAGGGCGACGGCTTCACCGCCCACCGCCGAATAGCCGCGTTCTGTCAGGGCATAGGCCGCACCCGCTCGAAACAGGATGATTCCCGCAAGGGTCAGGGCGGCGTATTTTGCGACGGTCAGAATCAGCCGGGCGGCGCTCCGCCGGGCTTGTCCCGCTCCGCGGGTGATCGTGTCAGGTGTCGGCATGGTCGGCCCTCCGCTTCCACAATTCGCAACGGTCCCCGGCGCACCCCGGCTTCCCTGTGAAGCTGTCAAAGCACCCCGGCAAGCCGATTTCCTGCGGGCAACGCCCGTTCATGCGCTGAATATCCGCGTACCTTGTAGCGCCCATTTCCGCCGCCTGAACCCGGTTCGTCGCAAGAAACGCGGTTCCCGCCGCGGCCTGAATGATGAACCCGCATTGCTCCGCCTGCTTCATGATCTCTTCCCAGCGGTCGTCTGCGGCGGTAGCTTCCGGCGGCGGTACAAATGCGGGCGGCTTCCTGTACTCCGCCGCCGTTTCGACTTCCGCCGGGTTGATCGCCTTGTCGTCAATGTAAAGGTCGGCGTACAGCTTGCGCCCGTCGGAGGGCTTCAACCCGATTTTCGCGGCGTGCGGGTTCCCCGGATTCTCATTGACCGCATACAGGGGAATTTCCTGTTCCTTGCAGAACGCCACCGCTTCATCAAGCAGTTTCCGGGTTCCGTTCTCCCGGCTTGTGTAAAGAATGATCTTTGACCCGTCCGCCGCCAGCCGCTTCACGTAGCCAATGACGGCGCGGTTCGGCGCTCCCACTTCCGGGAATGCGTCGGCGCAAAGTGTCCCGTCGAAATCGACGGCGACAAATTCATATTTAGGCATTGCTTGTCCCCCTTTCTATTTTTTCCGCCGGGGCAATCACGACGGCGCGCCCGTTTCGGTCCAGCAGTTCCCCCGAAATCTGAATGCGCGTGCCTTTCCCGGCCTTGCGATAGATCAGCGCGGTTACTTTCTGATAGGTGATACCGGCGTAAGATACTGGGCATTCCTCCAGCAAGGCCGCTTTCAGTTCAGCCCCCGTCACGGCCTGCACCTACTTTCCGCGAAATCTCATATTCGGCCCCGTACCGGCGGCGCTTGCACCGCCAGCAAGTGATCTTCATATTGACCCCGCCGCCGACGCGCTGAATGTTGTGTTCCCCCGCCTTTTTCAGTTCAAGGAAACAGGGCAAGCAGAATTGACGCGTCACGTTCTCACCCCCTCCCGCACGTTTTCCAATGCGGAACAAAGGCAACGGGCAGTTCCGGCGATTCCTCTTCCGGGCGGGCGACGCGGCCCACGATCACCGCGTTTTCATCCGTGTAAAACTGATCGCGCCCGTCGCCCTCGATCACGAATACGGGTTCAAGGTCAAGCGGGATAAAATGCCCGCTTTCGTCCTGCGCCCACTCGATTTCACGCCCGCACCGGCGGCAAACACTCATACAGCGCACCCCCGTTCTGCCGAATAAGGGAACAAGCGCCGGTAAATGCAAACCGCTTCCGGGCCGACGTTCGGATTTTCTGGCCTGAACGAAACGACGTATTCGTGATGTGGCGCACCGCGCCACAACTGTTCAGCAAAGACAAGGGCGTTCCGCCATGCGGCGCGCCGGTTCGCTTCCAGCCGCGCGGCTTCCTCTTCCTCTCTGCTGTCGAACGTTTCAAAGAGGACCGAACCCCCGGCGATTTCCAGCGTTAC
>JAETTR010000283.1 GCA_021768985.1 Bacillota bacterium | reverse complement strand
ACGGCGTGGTTTGCGTATACGTAAACCTCCACGTTTCCGCTTCCCGTCCTGACCCCGTTCTCATACCCGTGCTCGTTGATGTCCGTACGGAAATTGCCGCCCTGCCCGGGGAAGAACGTTTCGTAAAGCTCCGCCTTCCAGGTCACCGTTCCCTGCTCGCTCGTGGGAAGGGTTGCCGTATACGTACCTTCTTCCACGTACGCGTCCTGCGGCACGCCGTTCATAATCAGCTCGCGTCCTCTCACCTGGAAAATTCCGCTTTCCGTTATCGTCTGTTCCCCGTATGCTACGCTGTACTCTACTTTGTACCAGCCCGACTTGTTCGGGGTATACGTCGTCGTTCCAGAAGACGTTCCGCTCGCCTTTTCTTCGTACGTTCCGTCCTGCGACGTACTGTATGATACCCGATACGAATACCCTTCCGCCCCTTTTACGGTCACGTACTCCGCCAAATCCAATTCGTCGTTCACGCCCACTACGCCAAAGTCGGACACGGAGACCGTCGGAGTAAAGCTGTCTGCATTTACCGTAAATCTCCCGATGAACAAATCCACGGCGGCATCGGAAGAAGCCGAGAAAGTAAGCGGCAACAAATATTTGTCTGCCGAGACGATTTTCCAAGCTTGCAACGCGCCCTCATACATCACGCCGTTAAACACGAGGAAAGAACCGGGCGCCAATTCTACAACTTCTTTATCCTCCCCGAATACCATTTGCCCTTCTCCGTTCACGAAAAATGAAACGGGTTTCGTGCCGTTATTATACACAATGAAGCGCAAATTATCGTTGGAGGCTCCCAAATACAAATCCGAAGGAGAGAAGGTGCCGGAGGCGCTTCCGTTTTCGTTTTGCAAACGCAACCCCGTGCTTTCACCCACTATCTTTTCCGTTTCGGACACAACCGTTAAATCACCGTCCACTTTGTCTGCGGTGAAGATATCGGAAGAATTGTCCGCAAGAAGTATTTCGGAGGAATAGAATACAGTTTGTACCGCGGTGGAGTATAAACCCAATTCGTTGGACGCTTTATAGGTAATCCGAACCGCCGTACCTTCGTAAATTTTCACACTGTCTTTTCCCGTTCCCGTTTTTACGCCGTGCTCATAGCCGTCCGCATTGATATCGCGAACCTCCCCGAGCAAGGTATAAGCAGGATAATAGACGTTGTATACCTCCGCCTTCCAGCTGACCGTTCCGTTCTCGCATTCGGGCGGAACCAAACTGTATTCGTCCGTTTCGGAAAGAAATACGTTTTGCGGTTCGGTCCGGAACGTAGGTAAACTGCCCACGGCAATCTGAATACGCTCTTCCGCCTTAGCGTACTTGTGTTCCACTTCATCGGCGCGTCTCGCCGTAGCTTCATATACGATTTCATAGAAGCCGAATTGTTCGGCAGTGAAGCTTTCAATGTCGCTCCCCACCAAGCTTCCATCGGGCGCATAAACTTTCACCGAATATCCGTCGGCATATTTCACGCTCGCTTTCGGAACGGTTACAGTGGCTCCCGGTTGAGGATACGTCGCATCGGATTCGTCAACCGTAATTACGGGCACGAGTCCGTCCTTATACGCCCGCACCTCATCGATATACACCGAATAGCTTTTATCGTCGGGCACCTGGAACATCAGACCAAACGATTCCAGCGACGTAGGATCCGCGTTGTGGTTGCCGCTCTGCGCCTCCTTGAACATGGCTTGCGTTACTTCGAAGTAATTCCAGCCCTGCTTCAAATCACCCATGTAGTAATTGCCCGTAAGCCATGCGGCGATTACGACTTCGGATTCGGTATAGGGATTAAATACCCAATATCCGAGCGACGCATACTGCGAGAAATCTTCTATTGCACTGTTGAGACAGGAGATACCGATCGTATACAGTTCTCCGCTTCCGCCCGTTCTTTCGCTCGTCAGTTTAAACGACCCCCCCCCTGATTTGACATATTCGGGATTCGAATTGAACGTGAGCGAAGAAGGAGAATAAATGTACGGCAAAATATTGCCCCACGCCGCCAGATATTCGGGGCGATCAGCCGATTCGATTTCGTCTTCTGCACGCGGATTGGTCGGAGTGTACGCCTTCGACGTGGTATAACAACTTAAGTTGTCGATATAGAAACTGCGATATTCCTGCCCGAGTTCCTCGA
>JAETTR010000282.1 GCA_021768985.1 Bacillota bacterium | reverse complement strand
CGGTGTGTTTGCGGAAAGGAGCTGCAAAAAACGATTACTTCTTTTTCTTCGTCTTGGTCTTGGACGGGCTGAGCTTTGCGGATTTCTCCATAGCGCCCGCCTGCACGAGAAGGGACTTCACCGTTTCGGTGGGTTGAACGCCCTTTGCGAGCCATTCCTTCGCCTTCTCGACGTCTACCGTAAGCGTCACGGGATTCGATTTCGGATCGTAAAAACCGACCTTCTCGATGTATTCCCCGGTAGCCGCCTTGCGCGCGTCTACGACCACGATGCGGTAAACGGGAGACTTTTTGTCGCCGAGTCTTACCAATCTCATCTTAACCATTTGTACCTATCCTCCAAATATAAATATTATTGATTTTAAAGTGTTTTGACCAAAGAAAAGCGGTGAACCGACTTAAAAAGGTAATCTCCCTCTCATTTTCCCGCCCTTGAATTGCTTCATGAGCAGTTTGGTCTGTTCGAACTGTTTCAACAGCTGATTGATTTCCTGCACCGTCGTACCCGAGCCGAGCGCGATTCTGCGCTTGCGCTTCGAATCGATGATCTGCGGATTATCCCGTTCGCGCGGCGTCATGGAAAGGATTATCGCCTTCGTGCGCTCGATCCGCTTTTCGTCGATGTCCTTTTCGCTGATCTTCATTTTGCCCGCGCCCGGAAGCATGGAAGCGAGCGCGCCCGCGCCGCCCATCTTCTTCAACGCTTCGAACTGTTGCAAGTAATCGGTGAGCGTAAACGAAGCTTCGCGCATCTTGCGCTCCATATCCTTCGCCTGCTGTTCGGTAACAGCTTCCTGCGCCCGCTCGATCAGCGAGAGCACGTCGCCCATGCCGAGGATTCGCGAAGCCATACGGTCGGGATAGAAGGGCTCCAGATCGGTGAGCTTTTCGCCCACGCCGATAAACTTGATGGGCTTGCCCGTAACCGCTTTGATCGAAAGGCACGCGCCGCCGCGAGTGTCGCCGTCGAGCTTGGTGAGAATCACGCCCGTTACGTCGAGCCGCTCGTTGAAGGTCTGCGCCACGTTTACGGCGTCCTGACCCGTCATGGCGTCCACCGTGAGCAGAATTTCGGTCATGTTCACCGCCTTTTTGATCTCTTCGAGCTCCTTCATGAGCGCGTCGTCGATATGAAGCCGACCCGCCGTATCCACGACGACCGTATCGTACCCCATCTTTAAGGCGTAATCCACCGCCTGCTTCGCCGTCTTGGCGGGGGCTTGGGTGCCCTTTTCGAACACCTCGGTGTTCGCCTTGCCGCCTACGACCTTCAATTGGTCGATCGCCGCGGGGCGGTAGATGTCGCACGCAACGAGGAGCGGCTTTTTCCCCTGCTTTTTCAGTTGAAGGGCGAGCTTGCCGCAGAGCGTCGTTTTTCCCGCGCCCTGCAAACCGCACATTAAAATGACTGTGGGCGGCTTGGGAGAAACTTCGAGCTTGGCGTTTCCGGATCCCATGAGCGCGATCAGCTCGTCGTTTACGATTTTAATGACCTGTTGGGCGGGGTTGAGCGATTCGAGCACCTGTTGCCCGACCGCCTTTTCCGACACTTCGGCGATGAACTGTTTTGCAACTTTGATATTGACGTCCGCTTCCAGAAGCGCAATTCGGACTTCGCGCATCGCCGTACGAATCTCGAGCTCGGTCAGTTTGCCGCGCTTCGTCAGCTTGCTGAATATGTGGTTGAGCCGCTCCGAGAGCGAAGAAAACAAAGCCATGACAAACCTCCTGAATTATGTTCACAGAATTAAGTTCACAGAATTAAGTTCACAGAATTAAGTTCACAGAATTTCTTTCGAGCTGACGAAAGAAATTCTCGTGATTTGAGGGAAACCACGGTCTGCACGCGCTATGCGCTAACAGCCGAGTATTTCCCTCTCCGCGGGAATTTTAAGGGCTCACCATTTATTTCCCGCGGATTCACCTTTCCTTATGAAAGGCGTAGGCATACGCCAAACCGAGTCCCACAGCGGAGGGGAACCCTCCTCGTGGCTTTTAAATCAGATTTTGATTTTGTTCGATTGCTTGTGCAACTTCCCGCGTATAATCGCGATCCAAAATTTCCGCGATCTGCCTGCGGTATTCTTCGGGGAAGCTCTCCGCAAGCTTTATTAGATCGGTCATGAGAAAGGATTGCGTCAAACTCGATTCGTTCAAGATTCTCGAAAAACGCA
>JAETTR010000281.1 GCA_021768985.1 Bacillota bacterium | reverse complement strand
CGAACAGACCGTCAACCTGCAAAGAATCAAAGAAACGGGCGATTTCCCCGAGGCGGAATACCCCGCCCGCACCGAACAGGGCGACAATAAAATCAAGGAAATTCCGCTCGGCACAGAAATCACGCTGAATTTCAAAGAGATTTTAAAACAGCTCGCCGCACAGAACGGAAAATCGCCCGATCCCAATCTCGATTTTCTGTCCGATTCCGAGGCAACGCGCAAAATTACGGTGACGGAAACGGTAATTTCCCCGCTCACCTTTGCAAACGACGGCGAGCCGAGCTACCGTAACCCCGAGGACACGAAAGTTCCCGACAACGTAAACGACGCGAACGCGCTCGAAACGCTCGACAACATTCTCTATCTTTCCTACGAAACGGTGCCCGAGCTCCCCATGGTCGGCAAACTTCTGCCCAAGGGAGATTACTACGTAACGCTCGCCGACCGTACGCTCTTCTCCGAGTTTTCTTCGCAGTACGAAAAGCGGATCGAGCTTGAAAAACGGGAGCTTGACGGCGATTTTAAAGTAATCACGCTTTACGACAATTACAGCTTTCACGCGCTTCATTCCTATGCGGAAAAGGTGCGGGGCATCACCGTCGTGCTCATGATCGCCTTCCTGCTCGTGACCGCGCTCGTCGTGCTCTCCACCATGACGCGGCTGATCGAGGAAGAACGGGCGCAGGTCGCCTGTCTGCAAACGCTCGGATATCCCGCCTGGCGGATTATCTTCAAATATCTGCTGTTCGCCATGATCGCCTGCGGAATCGGCGGCGCGGGCGCGTACTTCGTGGAAGTCGGCGTCGCCTCGTTGATTTACGTGGTGTTCCACTACTCCTTCGCCATGCCGCCCATGACGCCGCGCGTCGCGATCGGATTTTTCCTGATCGTTTACTTCGTCATCGTACTCGCGACCCTGATCGCAACGGTGCTCGCGGGCAAAAAACTCACCGACGAAAAGCCCGCCAACCTGCTCCGTCCCAAGGTACCCAAAGCAGGCAAAAAAGTCTTTCTCGAACGCATTCCCTTTTTCTGGAACCTGCTCTCGTTCAAGTACAAATCGACGGCGCGGAACGTGTTGCGCTACGCGGGAAGATTTTTGATGACGGTAGTCGCCGTAGCGATCTCCACCGCCCTCGTCACGGCGGGGCTGGGTCTGCTCGATCTCTGTCTGTTTCACGATCTGGACTCCCCCAGCATCCGGGCGATTGCAGTCGTCATCGTCGTCTTTGCGGGGCTGTTGACCGCGGTCGTCATCTATACGCTCACCAATATCAATATAAGCGAGCGCAACCGCGAGCTCGCCACGCTCATGGTGCTCGGCTATTACAACGGCGAAGTCGCGGGATATATCTACCGCGAAGTGTATATCGACACCGCCGTCGGAATCCTGTTCGGGTATCCCCTCTCCGCCCTGCTCGTGGGCATTGTGTTCAAGGTCATGGGCATGGGCACGCTCGGCGGCATGAGCTGGTTCGTCTGGCTGATCTCGCCCGTCATTGTTTTGCTGTTCACGGCGTTCGTCACGTTGCTGTTGCGCCGAAAAATCGTGAAAATCGACATGAACGAATCCTTAAAAGCCGTGGAATAAACCGCATAAAAAAACCGTGCTTCGGCACGGTTTTTTTTATGCAATATCCGCTATATAAATCTTGACTTCCCCGTAATTTCCTCGACCGTGATTTTATATACGGCGACGATGTCCGTTAACACGCAATCCTTCGCGGAATATCCTTCCACGCCGCAATGCGCCAGCAACAATTCGATTCCGTGAACCGCCTCCGCGCCGCAGACCCGTTCGGCGTACCCGAACGCAACGACGCTCTTGTAATCCGCCGTGACGCTCTTTTCCGTCCTGACGTATCCGTTGAGAACGTCCGCTTCCAGACATACCGCGTTGTTTTTTGCGATCAGATCGATTTTTTTGCCCTCTTTCGCGCAGTGGAAATACACGAAAATTTTTTCGCCGACTCTCTCCCACCCGAACGAAAGCGGCACGACGTATGGAAACCGGTCGCCGGTTAAGCCCAATCTGATTGTCTTGCATTGATCCAACACGTTTAAAACGGCGTCGATATCCGTAATTTCCCGTTGCTTTTTTCTCATGACGAAACCGCCTTTTTCAGTGTTTATCGGAACATATGAAAAAACACCGTTTGACGGTGTTTTTTCGTGG
>JAETTR010000280.1 GCA_021768985.1 Bacillota bacterium | reverse complement strand
GTCCGATCTGAATATCAACGATCATATCGCGTTGACGTATTATACGTACAGCGCAAGCGCGGAAGGGCACAAGGGCGCGCCCCTCGGCGACGGCGTCGAGCCGACGGCGGTCGGGAAGTACGTGGTGGAGCTGGAGCTGACGCTGCCTGCGTCGGAGGATCACGTGCTGGCGACGCGGAGCTTCGAGGTGGAGATCGCGCCGATCAGAACGGATACGAGCGGACTGGTGTGGGCGATCGTGGACGACGACGGGAATTCGATCGCGGAGTACGATACCGCAACGGGGAAGTGGATCTACGTAAAAGCGGACGAGAGCGGGAACCCGCAACGGACGGTATTGGACGCGTCGAGCGAACCCCAGCTATTCGCGGAGGTGTTCGGGTCTAAAGCTTCGGGCGGATTAAAAGTAACGTTGAAAGGCGACGTGCTGACGACGGCGACGGATCCCGTGACGGGGAACCGCGTGCCTGCGGTGAAAGAGGTTTCTGCGGACGGGAGAACGTGGACGTTCAAGCGGAACATCGGCGGGAACGAAGAGATTCTGTATACGATCACGGTCGAAGGGGATCTGGATACGGAAGCGAACAAGAACGCGGGCAGGTACAACGCGAACGCGCGGGTGACGGCGGGCACGTACTTTGCCGCGGGCGGCGCGGGCGAGGGAATGCTCGAGCTGCCGAATATCCCCGCGGCGGCGTGGGAGACGGTGAAGGCGAAGA
Source organism: Bacillota bacterium (assembly GCA_021768985.1). GTDB lineage: Bacteria > Bacillota > Clostridia > Christensenellales > Borkfalkiaceae > Gallimonas. The sequence goes on along the minus strand of JAETTR010000280.1, from coordinate 1,463 downwards.
TCGACGGCACGGTGCTGAAATGGGATTACGACGGCGAGCTGTACTTCGGCATGGAAGAGGACGAAGAGGGGAACCTGATCGGGAAAACGCACAAGGTGCAGATCGTCATGGTAGACGGGAACGGCGATATTGTAGTAGACGAGGACGGGAACCCGATTCTGCCGGAAGGGCTTGCAGTGAGCTACGAGGGCGGCAAGGCGAGCGATTCCGCGGCGGGGAGAAAGACCGCCAAGGCGACGTTCAGTTTAACGGATTCTGCGAACTATGAATTCGGCGCGTTTGCGGGCGAGCTGGGCGCGACGAAATCGGGCGCGACGTACGTGTCCATGCTGAACTGGGAAATCAGGAAGCTGGAGCTCGAGGTACCCGCGGTACCGGAGGAAGCGCCGGTATACAACGGGCTGATGGCGCCCGATCTGATGGAAACGCTGTTCACGGACGAGGAACTGATCGCGAACTGGAAGCTGTATCTGAACGTAACGGTGAAATATCTGTCCGCGGCGGATTACGGGTTCGACGACAAGGCGGTCAATCTGGTGGACGGAGACGGGAACGTGATAACGGCGATGGAGAACGCGGGGCGGTATACGGTCACGTTGCAGATCAAAGACACGGCGAACGTGTGCTGGACGGGCGGAAGCATTCTGCAGGAGAGCAAGCTTGTGGAAATGAAGCCGTTGGAGATCGTGGTGACGGGCTGGGACGAGAACACGCACCTGCCGAAGTTCGAAACGGAAGTGCCGGACGATTATTATAAGCTGGTATACACGTACGAGGACGAAGCAGGGAACGATCAGACGGTGAGCGCGCCGACGCTGACGGACGTGCGGTACACGGCGAAGGTGGTGCTTGCGGAGGCATATGCGGAGAGCGGGAACGTGATTCTGCGCGCGAAGGACGAAAGCGTGTCGTTGGAGCACGGGTTCATTATCCCGGGCGAGGTGCGCCCCGACGCGCAGAAGATTGCCGTGCCCGTGATTCCCGAATTGAGCTTTACGTTCAACGGAAAGGATCAGATCGCGGAAATCAGCAATCTGGATGCGAAATTCCTCGAAGTATACACGCCGGACGGAGTGAGTTTTGCGGACGGGAAGTTGTGTTTCCGGAACGCGGGCGAGTATATCGTGCGGATCGGATTCAAGGCGGGCGCGAACGCGGTATGGACGAGCGCGGACAGCAGCTACGACGGAAGCAAGGCGGAGATACGGTACACGCTGAACGTGTCGAAAGCGCGGGTGGAAGTGATCTGGGATAAGACGGGCAAGACGCCGGTGATCAAGGCGCCCGAGGAGTTCAAGGATTTCTTCCTGTACGAGTTTACGGACGGGAACGGTGCGAGCGTATTGCCGGAGGCGCTCACGAAGGGCGTGCCGTATAAGGTGACGGCGCGGATCAAGAGCGCGGAAGAAGGGAACGTGGAGTTTGTGGAGATGGTGGAAGGGGAAGAGAAGATCTCTTCTACG
>JAETTR010000279.1 GCA_021768985.1 Bacillota bacterium | reverse complement strand
GGTGGATATTGTAAAATCAAGCGGATATGATTTTGTGGATGCGGTTCTGGGACTCTGTCAGGAGGAGAACGCCTGCTGTCACGGGAAGTACGAACCGGCGGATGAAAAGGAGATAACATATGAGTAAACCGATAGTTGCAATCGTAGGCCGCCCCAACGTGGGGAAGAGCACTTTTTTTAATAAAGTAGTGGGGCGTAAAATCTCCATTACGGAGAATCGCCCCGGCGTCACGCGCGACCGCATTACGGCGGATACCGAGTGGCGGGGCAGACCGTTTACGCTGATCGACACGGGTGGAATCGAATTGAAGAGCGACGATACGATGTGGCGGCAGATCGCCGTACAGGCGCAGGTCGCCATAGAGACCGCCGACGTGATTCTGTTCTTTACCGATTCCAAAGAGGGGCTCACTTCCTCCGATTACGACGTCGCCGATCTGCTCCGCAAGTGCGGCAAGCCCGTCGTGCTCGTCGTGAACAAGGTGGACGACTATTCTCCCGAAAAGCTCTTCGAGTTCTATTCCCTCGGGCTCGACGAGCCCTTCCCCGTCTCCGCGGAGCATTCGCGCGGGATCGGCGACGTGCTCGATAAGGCGTCCGAGTTTTTCGAGAGAAGGGAAACGGAGGAGGACGGGTCGCTGAAAATCGCCGTCGTGGGAAAGCCCAACGCGGGCAAGAGCTCACTCGTCAACCGGCTTCTGGGGCAGGAACGCTCCATCGTCACTCCGATCGCGGGCACCACGCGCGACGCGGTGGACACCCGTTTCGAACGCGGTGGGAAGGCGTATACGCTGATCGACACCGCGGGCATTCGCCGCAAGCGTTCGGTGGAGGACGACGTGGAGTACTATTCCGTGCTTCGCGCGTTCGACGCGGTGCGCCGCGCCGACGTCGCTTTGCTCGTCGTGGACGCGGGCGAGGGGCTCACCGAACAGGACGTGAAGATCGCGGGCTACGTGCACGAACAGGGAAAGCCGATCGTCCTCGTGATGAACAAGTGGGATACGATCGAAAAGGATACCTACACCGTGCAGAAATTCGAAGAGAAGCTGAAAGAGGATTTGAAGTTTATGGATTACTTTAAATCCATTTACATTTCGGCAAAGACGGGGCAGCGCACGGAGAAAATTCTGGCGCTTGCGGAGGAGGCGTACGCCCATGCTGGCGCGCGGATCCCGACGGGCGAGCTCAACGATCTGCTCTCGGGCGCCATGCGCGTATCGGAACCGCCTTCCTATAACGGCAGGCGCATGAAGCTGTATTACGCCTCGCAGGTGGCGGTGCATCCGCCGCTCTTCGCGCTCGTGGTAAACGACGAAACGCTTTTGCATTTCTCTTACAAACGCTATCTCGAAAACGTGATTCGGAACGCCTGCGATTTTTCGGGCACGCCGATCCGCATTCAGGTGCGAGACAAAAAGGACGACGATTGATATAAGGAGCTTTTCACTGTGAAGGAAATCGCATTTTCGCAATTCTGGTACTGGGCGCTTTTGATGGCGGTTGTCTGTTACTTCGTCGGCTGTTTCAATTTCGCCGTGCTGATCGCAAAATCCAAGCATAAGGACGTGCACAAGCTAGGAAGCGGCAACCCCGGCACCATGAACATGAGCCGCGAGTTCGGCTTGAAAATCGGACTGTTGAACTTCCTGCTCGACGTATGCAAGGGCGGCGTGCCCGCCATGATCAGTTATTTTATATTCCGCGGCTATCGCTTTGCGGGTACGGAGGTGATCGTATCCGATTTTACCCGTTATTTCTGCGGCGTGTTCGTCATTATCGGGCACATCTGGCCCGTGACCATGAAGTTCAAAGGCGGAAAGGGAATCGCTTCCACTCTCGGGCTGTTCTGGTTCTGTCTCTCCTGCGAAACGCCCTGGTTTATCCTTGCGGCGCTCGCGGCGCTCATCGGCGTGCTGACCTATATCATCGTAACCGAATGGGGGTCCATGGGCTCCCTGCTCGGGGTGACGGGATTCAGTATCTGGCAGGGGCTGATCTTCTATTTCCGCTATCAAAGCGGACTCGGTCACGGTTGGGTCGTGGGGATTTTCATGTGCCTGCTCGCGCTCAACGTGCTCACGTGGTTCGCGCATCGCAAAAACCTTGTCAGACTCTTTGCGGGCGAGGAGCACCGCACCTCCGTGAAAAAGCTGAAAAAGGGCAGACGGGGCACGCAGAACATGTA
>JAETTR010000278.1 GCA_021768985.1 Bacillota bacterium | reverse complement strand
GGATCGATCCGTTTGTTCTCTATATCAACAGGCAGAATTTTGAAAATTGGGGAATCAATTTTATATCCGTAGCGGAGAACGAACTCGACGCTTACAATACGGCAAACGGCACGCATTATATGCCCCACGGCTATGCGGAATATGCGCAGGACAACGCACCCGCGACGGGATTGACGCTTTCGAAAAACCTTGCAGGCGAGGATGTTTACAAGGTATTCAACAACCGCATTTCCACGAATTGGGAAGAGTTCCGCTATCTTGCGAAATGTTTTACGAGCAGTTACAGGGAAGATTCGCCCACGCCGAACGGCTTTGTCACCGGTTGGTGGTTCCCGTTCGGTTGGTCGGTGGGGAGCGATTGTATCGGCTGGGACGGAGAAAAATATAATTTCACGCTCACCGACGATACGCCCAACTATCTTGCGACCAAGGAAGTTACGGTCAATAACAACACCTATGCGGCGGGCGAGCTTGTTTCTTACGAAGATAAGGTGAACGATGCAAACGTTGCGAATATCGACGGGCTTTATCAGATTTCCTCGCAGCGCGACGCCTTGACCGAGTTTTTGCGCTATACCGAAAATCAGACTTATGCGGTAGACGGCGCGGGTACGGAAGGGTATAACATTATGCCCTCGAATTTCGAATTGCGGCTTGGAAACTTTACGAATAACACGGTTTCAATGGCGTGCGAGCAGTATGCGGTGCAGTATTACGACATGACGAGCGGCAGCATCAAAAGCAAATACGACTACGCTCCCGTATGGCAATACCGCAAGTATCAGGGCGGCAGCACCTATCAGAAGAACGGCGCAAGCGGATTTGCAAACGAATATCTGAAAGTAATCGGCGCGGAATACGGCGGGCAGAAGTTTACGGGCGCGCTTGAAGAGGAAAACGGAACGCCGATCGTCGGCGCAAGCGACGTGCAGGGGAAAGGGTATTATCTCGTCATCCCTAAAAATTCCGATCCTGCAAAGTATGACGCGGCGTGGAAGTTTATTTCCTGGGCGACGGGTGAAACGGCACAGAAGATCATGACGAAGGCGTTCGTGCCCGTGCGTCAAAGCGTTGCGGAAAACGACTTTTTGAACTTCGATACGAAATACAATCTCTGGGCGGTCGCGCACACCGCGATGAATTACGATATAGGCGATTGGTCTTACTTCCAGAACGGCGAGTGGGTCTACGATTGGTCGGACGATTTTAACAATAAGCTTCGCAAGGGCAGGCAGACGATCGAAGAGTTTTTACGCGATAACGAATCGAAGGCGTCGTTGGCTTGCGCCAATACGAACATCGTGATCAAGGGGAGAAGATGATGGATGCGTTGAAAGAGGAATTGATTTCTGTTGAAACGCAACAATCCGAAACGAAGAAAACGCCGAAAAGCAAGAAAAAATTCCGAAAAGAATGGCTTTTCTGTTGGATCGTCGTCGCATTGCCGTTTATCGGATATATCATATTCAATGCGTTTCCCATCGGAATTTCGATTGCTTCGATGTTCACGGACATCGAACACAACCAGATTTCAACGATGACCTGGAATAATTTTGCGCACTTCAAAACGTTCTTCCAGGACGGGAAATTCCTGCACGCGCTCGGTATTACGTTTTGGTTGACGACGGCGCAGTTCGTCTGTCTCGGAATCGCGCTTTTAATAGCAACGCTCTTAAATTCCAATTTGCCCGGCACGAAGCTCATGCGCACGCTCTACTTCATTCCGTATATTTGTTCCACGGTTGCGGTTTCCATTATGTGGGGATGGATCTTCGGCTCGGGCAAGGCGGGCGTTCTCAATTCCATTCTCGGAACGGAAATCGAATGGGTGCAGGAAGCGAAATATATTACCTGGTGCGTTTACTTCGTCATTCTGTGGCAAGCGCCGAGCTACGGCATCGTCATGCTGACGGCGGCCCTGAGAGGGGTGGATTCCACGCTCTACGAGGCGGCGAAAATCGACGGGGCGAACGCATGGCAAACTTATACGCGCATTACGTTGCCGCAGATCGCGCCCATGGTTCTGTTTCTGGCGCTTGCAGGCTGGCAGGGCGGACTGGCTACGTTCGATGCCGTGCAGGTGCTTGCGCCGCTATCCTGGGCGGGCACTGCGGGGCCCGAAAACATGGGGCTTACGACTTCGTATTACATCTACGTGCAGGGTGTGAATTTCTCGCACATGGACTAT
>JAETTR010000277.1 GCA_021768985.1 Bacillota bacterium | reverse complement strand
GCGTTCAGCGCGCCCTTGTATCCGTTCGTGAACCCGCTGTGTCCCGTGTGAATGCTCATGTTGCTCCCGAGCCCCGCCACGTCCGCTTCGAACACGTACCCGTCCGTCGAATAGATCAGCTCCAGAACGCCGCTTTCTACCTTCATGCCCGAACTGCCGCCGTTCACGACCGTCAACCCGCCGTTCTTGTCCGTCTTGACCGAATACACCTCGCTCCCGCTCGTGATCTTGAACGTCAGCTCCGTCAGGCTCGTCTGCCGCGCGGACAGCTTCAACTTCGTGAACGCCGTCACGATTTTATAGCTCGGATTCTCCAACCCCGCCTTTTCCCGTACCACGAGATCGAACTCGCCCGCTTCCGTGAACGATGTCAGCGCGACGGATATCTCCGCATACGCCTTGCCCGAGCTCCCCGTCGTGATCGTGAAATCGCCCAGCGACACGAACTTGCTCGGATCGCTCGGATCGCTCGTGTACCCGAGCTCGTAGCCCACCGCAGGGATATCCGCGGCAAGGATCACTTCGTTGCTCTTGACGTCCAAATACCCGCTCTCGCCGAGCTTGAAATCCCACTTCGAACCGCTCTCCGCGTCCACCGCCTTATCCGCGTTGAACGTGATCGCCGTCGCTCCGATCGTGATCTGGAAGGTACGCGAACCGCCCTCCGGATTCGTAGACCACTTCGTGTTGTCTCCGCCGTCTTTCAGCGTTGCCGTGATTTCGTATTCGCCCGCCGCCGTGCCCTTGATGATCTTCGGCTTTCCGTCGTTGTCGTTTGCAAGCGTCAACCCCGACGGCAGACTCAATGTGACGAGGTCCGTATCGTATATGATCGTAAAGCTCTTTTCCGTGCCGTCGTACGCCACCGCGGACGAGCCGTCCACTGTCGGCGCGTCCGTCGACTTCTTCGGCAAATCGAACTGCGCCGTGTACGTCTTATCCAACGTGTAGTTGTTGTTATACGCGATTCCGTCCGGATTGATCCCCGTGTAGTCGCTCGCGCCCGTCCTGCCCTCCGCGAATCCCGTGATCGTGATCGAATACTTGCCGTGCCATTCCGGCTTCGTATCCGGATCGTGAGAACTGTACCAGGCTTGCGCCGTCGCGTCGCCCGACACGCACGCGTATTCGTACGTGAATCCCGTCTTGTCCAGAGAGCCGTCCCGCGAATAGAACGTGCTCCCCGTTGCAACCGTGACCGTCGGTTCCCCCGTGTTGTCTACGCTCAAAGACAGGGCGATTTCTTTCGGTTTGATCTTGAATTTGAATACCCGCGTCTGCGCCGATTCATTCCGCGTACTGTCCGCAGTTCCGCTCCATTTCTTTCCGCTCAGCGTCACCGCTACTTCGTAATCCCCCGCGTCGATCATATTCGAGACCTTATAGTTCCCGCCGCCTTTGTAGCCCTTGTTATCCGCAGACAGCCCTTTGTAATATTCGATCGTGATCCCCGTTTTTGCGGAACCGTTTCCCGTAGGGTTGTAAATCCCCTTGCGGTACCAACTCGGGTTATACGCGATCGGATTCGTCGCCGTCGTTTTTACAACGCTGTTTAACGTTTGCGCCTGTGCGTTGTAGATCGTTTCCACGCCCTCGTTGTAGTCCGGCGCGGTATACTCCGCGTCCTGTACGACTTTCGTTAAATTCAAGTGAATCGCGGGGCGCAAAGCCGTTGTATATCCCGGATACGTCCAATTCAAAAGCGGAAACAAATACTTATCGTCGCCTCCATTTGAAGTATAGACAGGGCTTGATTCGCTAAACGCCGTAGAACGATGCATTGCCAATGTCGTAACCTGTCCGTTCGAATGCATGCGTTGTGTTACCGTAATCCCCCAAATACCATTATTATAATCTCTTGACCCGACTTCCGACAAAGAAGGAAGCCAAATATAATCGCTTCCCCATGCAGTATATGCAGAATCCACCGTAGTCCAAGCCCACGCATTTGGAAAGAAATATTCGTTTGACACACCCAGCGCTTCATTTATCAAATCATACGAATAAGCCCCATAAGTAAGATGAAACTGCTGATTCTGTTGATAAGCCACATTATTGGGTTGCACCAAATATCCCGTTAAATCCCCGCCAGAAAATTGACTGTAAACAGGATCGGATAACAGAGTCTGCCTCGCCAAACTGTTTCCGTATACAAAAACAGAAGAAGATTGATCGGCAAAATGATATGCCCAATCCGTAGGAATATTCGC
>JAETTR010000276.1 GCA_021768985.1 Bacillota bacterium | reverse complement strand
GAAACAAAAGAACCTGAATGACAAGAACGCCCGGCGGTATTTCACACAGACAGCGAACTTGAATTTCGGGAGCGACCCGGACGCGTTGCACGTGTCGGCGACCTATTCCGCAAAGTATCTTCCGGCGACCATAGAGGAAGCGGAAAAGGAAGCTTCAAACTACTTGCGCCGGGTCCAGTACCGCCGGGAGAAAGAGGGGTTGCCGCCCCTGAAATATATGCTTGTGACGGCATACAGCACAGGCAAGGACGGAAAAAAGCCCGTCCGCATACATCATCACATCATTATGAACGGAGGGCTTGACCGTGACACCGTGGAAGAGTTGTGGCGCAAGCGAAAGCGGAAAGGGCAAAAGAAAGGCGACCGAATCGGGTTTTGCAACGCCGACCGCCTACAATCCGACGAAAACGGGATTTCTGCCCTTTGCAACTACCTTGTGAAGCAAGCCGCCGGGAAAAAGCGGTGGTCATCGTCCCACAATTTGGAGCGACCGACAAGCCGAACAAATGACGGACGCTGGAATCATCGGCAGATCGAGAGGATAGCAAAGGAACAGCCGGGCCGGGAGTTTTGGGAACGGAAATATCCCGGCTGGACCCTGACCGACAACGTGTACGGCGTTACATACGAACACAACGACTTCACGGGCTGGTCAATCTACCTGAAATTGAGAAAGAAAGAATAGAAAGGGGTGGTCATCATGGGAACGCCTTACAGGGTATGCGAACATTGCGGCGCACACCTTGACGCAAACGAAAAATGCGATTGCAGGGACCCGAAAAAGGAAGAAGCCGCGGCGGAAGCCCGGTCCATGAAGCTGGTTGCCGTGTGCTGGGAGGTTGACAAGGACACCGGGCGCATAGCGGTTTACAAGATCGACAAAGAGATCACCGGGGCCGTGGTTCAGCAATTACAGCTACGGGCGCAGTTTAACCCGGAATTGCGGTATTTCACGCTTACGTCGGGACGTTGGGAGCGGTTCGGGGACGTGATAACGTCCATTCTGAAACGCCGGACCGTCACGCGGGCGGACGTTGACCGAATCGGCGGCATTGTAGAGTTATGAAACGGAGGTTGCAGACATGACAAACGAAGAGAGGTTCAAGGCGATTTTTCAAGATCAGGTCAACCGCCCCGGCGCGGACGACTTGCTGGAATGGCTTGAAAACGCGGGCTTTTTCACCGCCCCGGCAAGCACGAAATACAACGGCGCATACCCCGGCGGGCTTGTTGAACACAGCTTGCGGGTTTATGACTTCCTGATTTCAAGCCCCTATGCCACGGGAACAAGCGCCGAAAGCCGGGCAATTTGCGCCCTACTTCACGACGTATGCAAGGCCGAATATTACGAACAGACCGACGGCGGCGGGTATCGCGTGAACGACCGATTCCCGTTCGGGCATGGGGAAAAGTCGGTTTATCAGATTTCCCGGTTTATGTATCTGACCGACGAAGAAGCCCTTGCAATCCGCTGGCACATGGGAGCGTATGACGACGCGGCCCGCGGCGGAAGCCGGACGCTTTCGGCGGCGTTGTCCCTCTTCCCTCTTGTGCTTGCCCTGCATACGGCGGATATGCTGGCCACGCAGGAAGAACAGCGGAGGGAACGGAAATGAAGTGCGCCGTATGTGGAAAAACGATCAAAACCCGCCCGCGCCTACTTCACAGACAGACAGGCGAACGCGTTTGCCGTGATTGCTTCAACGTTTGCTACCATTCGGAAGCGTGGATAAAGAACAGGAACGACCCGGAAGCCGCGGGTGGCGTGCTTTCATACAAGGACGAAAGCGGGCTGGTTATGATACGGTGCGGAATCAAACAGTTTTTTGAACGGCTTTACGAACTGGAAGAACGATACAAGCCGGAATTTCGGTTCACCCGGCGCAATGAAGAAACCGGGCGTTTTGATTGCAGACACCCCGTATTCTTTGAAGCTATGCTTGAACGGCTGTATGAGTACGAACACCCCCGGCGGTGCGCCGTATGTGGAAAGCCCGTCGAGCGGGTCCACCCTTGCCCGTACTACACCAGCCGGGGTGAAGTTACGTGCGACGAATGTTGCGAAGAGTGTTACAGATCAGAGCCGTTCCCGTGCCGGGAGCATGACGCACGGGTTCGGGAAAAAGCGGAGGAAGAACAATGCAGATCGACCAGCGGCGCGCCCGCCGGCAGTCTCAAAACAAAGTAAATAACGCGCAGGGGCATTTTTTCGAGGACT
>JAETTR010000275.1 GCA_021768985.1 Bacillota bacterium | reverse complement strand
TCGAGGACGGCGATTTCTTTACCAATCCCGCACTCGTAAAGGCAATGGACCTCGCCGTAAAAAATAACAAAAAACTTCACTTGTGGGGGCTCCTTTCGGACGGCGGCGTGCACAGCCACATCACCCACCTGTTCGCGCTTCTGAAAATGGCGAAGGAGCGCGGCGTCAAGCAGACCTACGTGCACTGCTTTATGGACGGGCGGGACGTCTCCCCCACCTCGGGCGCGGGCTTCGTAAAAGAATTACAGGAAGAAATGAACCGTCTGCACTACGGAAAAATCGCGTCTCTGTCGGGCAGATACTACGCCATGGACCGCGACAACAACTGGGATCGCCTTGAAAAAGCGTACGACATGCTCACGATCGGAAACGGCGTGCAGGCGACCGACCCCGTAAAAGCGCTCGAAACGTCCTACGCCGCGGGGGTCACCGACGAGTTCGTGCTTCCCACCAACATCGTGGAGAACGGCAAACCCGTCGCGCTCGTCGAAGCGGGCGATTCCGTCATCTTCTTCAACTTCCGTCCCGACCGCGCACGCCAGATCACGCGCGCGTTCTCGCAGAAAGAATTCGTGGTGCCCAAGGGCACTGCGTTCGAACGCAAGACGGGATTCCTCGCCCCCGTATACGTCTGCTTTACGGTGTACGACGCGGCGTTCGAGGGAATCGACATCGCCTTCCCCAAACAGAGTATGGAAAACACGCTGGGCGAATATCTTGCAAAACTCGGCAAGAAACAGCTCCGCATTGCCGAAACGGAAAAATACGCGCACGTCACCTTCTTCTTTAACGGCGGCGTGGAAGCTCCCAACAAGGACGAGGTGCGCGTGCTCGTAAATTCCCCCAAGGTTGCGACTTACGATTTGCAGCCCGAAATGTCCGCTTACGAGGTGACGGACAAGGTGCTCGAAGAGCTCTCCACGGGCGAGTACGACGCCATGATTCTGAACTTTGCCAACTGCGACATGGTCGGACACACGGGCGTAATTCCCGCGGCAGTCAAGGCGGTGCACACGGTGGACGAATGCGTGAAAAAGGTTGTGGATAAAATCCTTGCCATGGGCGGAAGCGCGCTGCTTACCGCCGACCACGGCAACGCGGACAAAATGCTCGCCGACGACGGTTCACCCTTTACGGCGCACACCACCAACCCCGTGCCCGTGGTGCTGATTTCCGAAAAATACAAACACGTAACGCTCCGCAAGGACGGCATTTTAGCCGATCTTGCGCCGACGCTTCTCGAAGTTATGGGACTTCCCGTACCCGCCGAAATGACGGGCAAGAGCCTGATCGAAAAGTAACTCAAAAAAGCAAGAAGCCGACCGCACGGTCGGCTTTTATTATATTGTGAAGCGAGCGGGTCACCCGCTTAAATCCTGCTTGAACTGCGCCATGATGCGGCTCTCAATGCGGGAAATCTGCACCTGGGAAACTCCCACCGCTTTTGCGACTTCGCTCTGCGTCATATCGCGGAAGTAACGCAAAAACACGATCTTTTTCTCCCGCTCGGGCAGATTCCCGATCGCCTGACGGAGCACCATCTTTTCGATCATCTCGTCCTGATTGTCTTTGGCAGGAAGCTTCTCGGCAAGGGTAACCGACTTGTCGTCTTTATAGTCGGTCTGCTCGTAGATGGAAACGGGCATACGCGAAGAGCCGAGCGTGAACACGACTTCCCCTTCGTCGAGCCCGAATTTTTCGGCAAGCTCTTTGACGGACGGCTGCCGTCCGTGCGCCGCCGAATACGCCTCGATATAGCGGTTCATTTCCCGCGCCGTCTTTTTCATGGCGCGGGAAACCTTAACGCTTCCGTCGTCGCGCAAAAAGCGTTTGATCTCCCCCGCGATCATGGGCACGGCGTAAGTGGAAAACCGCACGCCGAACGAGGCGTCGAACCCCGCGATCGCCTTTAAAAATCCCATGCTCGCAAGCTGGAACAAATCGTCGTACTCCACGCCTTTGCCGAGATAGCGTTTTAAAATGCTCTTTAACAGGGAAGTGTTGTGCACGAGAAGGCATTCCTTCGCCTCGCCGTCGCCTGCCTTTGCCCGTTCGAGCAATTTCAGCGTTTCCTCCTCACCCAGCATCTGCTTCCGCCCTTACGCCGAAGTCTTTCGTCATGGAAACCGTCGTGCCCGCGCCGACCTTTGATTCGACCGCGAACGACGACATGAACGTCTGCATAATCGTAAATCCCATACCCGAACGCTCCTCTCCCGAAAGCGTGGTGTA
>JAETTR010000274.1 GCA_021768985.1 Bacillota bacterium | reverse complement strand
GGAATCGTAATTCTCTTTCAGGCTTTCCCGCTCGTCATCGTCCAATGCCGCGAATGCCGTCTTTACCGTGCCGAGCAGGGCGTTGACCGTCTTTAAGCTGTGCATGCCCATCACGTTGTTCATGCAATCGGTTACGCGCACCGCCGCCGTCTTGTATTTTACTAAGGGATTGCCGTACTTCTGCGCGTTCTCGTACGCAATTTTATACCGTTGCAGATTTTCCTTGCGGTCGAGATCGGAACAGACGAACATTTCCATCTGATAGGAATAGCCCGCCTGCACCGAAAAATAGTAGGGATTGCGGAACATGACGGTGAGATCGGCAAGCTCGTTCGATCCCCTGTGGCAGACTTCCTCGCGTTCGAGAAAGAGCCGCGCCGACTTTTCGAAGCATTCGCACGCCTTGACGGGGTTCGTTTTTCCGCCCTTCGGCGCGCCGAGATACCCCGACAAATACCCGCCCTCGCAGTATAACGCCTGCGGACTGTCGCCCTTCGCTTTGCGGACGGCGGCAAACAGGAGCTCGGGCTCGTTCAGCCGCAACAGATAGTCGATTCTGAAATCGCCCGCGAGCGGATATTTCTTTTTTTCGGCGGCTTCGAGCAGAGCAAGAATGTCCTCCCTGTGGTTTCCCGCTTCCGTTTCGTCTACGTAAAGAAAGCACGCCTGCATGAACGCGGCGCGCGGACTGCCCGCTTCGGCGCATTCCGAGATCATGCGATAGGCGTTTAAAAGCGTCTGCGCGTCCTCGCAAGAGCTTTCGATCAGCTTTCTCGCCTCGTTCAGCTTCTGCGCGATCCCGGGCTTTTCCTTGGGAAATTTGAGTTTACCCATGATTATTTTTTCCTGGCGACGTGGGGCGCGAGCATCTCCATTCCCGTCTGTTGGTTGCCGATCAGCGCAATGACCACTTTGAACGCAAGATAGATGCGGAAAGTCTTGATTACCCGCTTCACGAGCTTGATCTCTTGTTTGGAGGCGTCGCCGACCTTATACTTTTTGGAAAAGAGGGTCACTTTGGTCAGTTCGCCGCCGTGCACCGCAAGAAGCCCCGCCGCAAGCCCGAACAGCATTTTCGCCTTCGTCGCTTTCTTTTTATACGCGTTCAGAACGTCGGTCGTATCCTTCACGTATACCATCAGCTCCTCGTCCGTCAACAGGGAGAAGTCCGTTTGCGAAAGGTCGATAAATTCGTACGCGTCTAATTTGAGTTTTGCCATGGGTATGTACTCCTTAATAATAATGATTAAAAACAGCATATCATCCGCCGCGCTAAAGAACCGCCAAAAATCGGAACGGGTTTCGGATATTTTTTCTGTCCGAAACGGAAAAAATTAGCGGGTTGCCAATGCAACCCGCCCGTATTATACTTTCATCCGCCGAAGGCGGAAGCGTTTAGTTTTGCGAATCCGCATCGTTGATATAATCGATGCGCTTTTGTTGCAGCGTGTCCGTTTCGCCGACAACGGCGGCGTACGCGTAAATTCTGATCGACTGCCATCCGGTGATTTTACAGCCCCATTCGTTCAGCGTGATTTTTTCGCCGTTGAAATCGACGTATTTTTCGTCGAGGAGCGTCGCAACGGATTCTTCGGGGTGCAACGTGATATACAGCTTGTCTCCGGGCTTCACCAATCCGAATTCGATCAGCTTATCCATTTTGGGAAGCGCGGCTTCCATTTTCCGGTAATTCAACGCCTGCATATCCGTAATGTCGATCGACGGGTCTTTCAGGAATTCGTCCACAATGACTTTGGTTAATTCCTCGTTCCGTTTCAGAATATCCTGATAGGACGTGAAGGAGCCGTAATCTTTTAACTGAATCAGACAATTTTGTCTGACGGAGTTTTTGTCCTTGTAATAGATCCGAAGATTTCCGAGTCTGTTTAAAATCAGTTGGGTAAACAGATCGTAATCCATTCCGTCCACAACGAGCGCGGAGGGGAAATCGTGACCTTCCTTTAACGCGAGATTGCCCGTGGCTTCGTTTTTATAGTATTTGTATTCCGTCGAAGCTGGATCGGGCGTCTGCACCAACAGATGATCCAGACTGAAAGTCGTTCCGTAATCGTCGTATACGGTATACGCCTGATCGTAAGAAATCTTTATGCGGTTGTTTTGGAACGTCGTCGCTTCATAGAGAGACAACATGGCTACGGACAATTTCTTGTTGGAATCGTAAGCGTCTATGTTGCTCAGCTGACTTTTCAGCTTCTCGGGCGTAACGCCCTGCTTGATCAGTTCGCTGGCAAT
>JAETTR010000273.1 GCA_021768985.1 Bacillota bacterium | reverse complement strand
TTGAGAGATTGTTCCGATATCGGCGCGGAAATGAAAGCGCGAGTGAAAAAAACGGCAAAGGAAATGGGCTATCAGCCAAATCAGGTCGCAAGTTTTATTCGGTCGAGAAAGTCAAAAATTATCGCAGTCGTTATTTCTTCGCTTACCAACCCGTTTTTCACGATCAGCCTCGATTTCGTTTTTAATTATCTGGCGGAGAAGAATTACCATCCGCTTATCATTGTAAACAATAAAAGCGATTTGACGGTGGAAGAAATCGTGCGGTGTATGCAGAGCGGTGCGTGCGGGATTCTTACGTATATCGACATTACAAAAGAGGCGATCGAATATTGCGAGCATTATGAGATCCCTGTTTTGCTGTGCGGTAGTAAGCCGCACGACGAGCGCGTGAACGCGGTGTATTCCGACTCTTACCGTTGCGGAAAGCTGGTTGCGCAGGAGGCGATCGATTATGGCGCGAAACGCCCTTGTTACATAAACGGTCCCGACAGCACTTTGAACGAAAACAGAAGGGACAGCTTTACGGAGGTTTTAGCCGAAAAAAATCTTCCCTGTGACAGCTACGATTTCGATTATGACAATCTGACCGTGTGCGTAGAGCGTATCAAAAATTTGATTGCAACAAACGGAAACGATTTTATCCTATGTTTCAACGATGAAATCGCTACGGTATTGCTGAAAGCCTATGACGGCGAGGGCGGTTTCCAAGGCGAAATTTACGGTATTGACGGAATTTCCAAATATTTACCCTATTCGAGAACGGTAAAGAGTGTCGGCGGCGATTTGGAGAAAATATCCCGTCGGTGCGGGCATATCTTGTTGGAAAAGATTATAAACGACGACAAGAAAATCGTGCGGGAGATTTTCCCGATCGAGATTTACAGAGCCGAATTAGGACAGTGATTGTTTCAAAGTCGGTAGACAACGCAGAAATGCGAAGTCGATATATTTCGGACGGGCGGATTGACATTCTTTCCCCCTTATCAAAAAAATAATGATTTTGCCCTTCCGAAAACAAAAAACAAAGCGCTTTGCGCTTGATGATAGAATGAAAATAAGGAGGAATTTATGAAGCAATTTTACAAACTTTCTGCACTCGGACTTCTGCTGATTATGGGAGTTGCCTGTGCGGCGTGCGATGGAGGCGGCAGCGAAAATCCCTACGGGAATCTGGCGATCGAGGACGTAAAGGTTTATATCAATGCCGATAAAAACTATACGTTTGCCGAGATCGATCCTATTTTTACCGTTCCCGAAAAGGCGGAGGTGCTGACCTATACTTACGACGCGTCTGCGCTCAAAATCGAAAATAACGTGGTTACACCCGTAAAGAGAGCGGATAGCACCTACGAGGTAACGGCGAAGAGCGAGCACTTCGAGACGGCATTCAAGGTTGAAGTTGAATATCTCCGCTGGACGGGCGAGGGAGCAACGCTTGCAGACTATTTCGACGTATCGAAATACCCCGTGTCGGCACGGGCGGCAACCTGCAAGGCGGTAAACGCAAACACGACGCTCTTTTTGGGCGATAGTTTTCTGGACAGTGCGTTTATCGGCGACTATATGACAACGTATGCAACGGGCAAAGAGGTATTGAACGCGGGAATGAGTTCTACGACTTCCTATCATTGGGAACGCGCCTATAAAGAAATTATCGGGGCGACCGCACCCAAGAACATTGTGTTTCATATCGGTACGAATAATTTCTACGATCTGCGCGATGCGGAAGAGGATACGCAGGAGAGCTTGAAGCGGCTGATGATGTATCTGCATACGAGCTATCCGACGTCGAACATCTACTGGTTCAATATTACGCAACGGAAGGACACGGCTTACGCGCAGAAAGTTACCGCAACGAACACCGTTATGGCGAATTGGTGCGCGCAGTACGATTGGATCACCTGCGTCGACACCTGTTCCAAGATAAGCGGAGGACTGCTCCGAAACGACGGCGTGCATCCGCTTACGGAATCTTATAAGGTATTTACGGACGCACTCGTAAGCGCGGGCTGCGAAATCGTGAATAAATAAAGGAGGAAAAGATGAAAAGAGGCAAAAAAATCGTATCTGCTTTGATTGCGGGCATACTCGGGATTTCTTCGCTGCTTGCCTTTGCGGGCTGCGATCAGGATCACCTGCTTTCCGCTTATACGGGCGGCGATAAGGACGAAAACGGAAATCCCGTTTACAACACCGAACTGTTTTATTCGAACTCGGTGAGACAGGGTGGCGCCGATCCGCAGGTGCTCGACGAT
>JAETTR010000272.1 GCA_021768985.1 Bacillota bacterium | reverse complement strand
ATTCAAGTAGTACATTGGTCCGTCCTCCTATGTTTCAATCTTCAAACAGCAGAGATTGAACATGTTGGCAAACACCTCCTGCTTTTATTCCTTTGGGAATCACGATTCCTTGCCGATTCCCCTGTGATGGCGAACTTTCCCGTCCGCTGATTCAACTGTGCATTGGAGTATACCCCTCTGTTTGTCAATAACATTTCATGAAAGTTATTTGCTTTTTGTACCTTTATTATAACACGTTTTTTTTCTTTGTCAATAGGTTTTTAAAAAATTTTTTACGGTTTTTTGTGGAAATTTTGTGAAATAAAGGCGGGATATTGCGGTAATTTACCGAACGCTTTCCACTTGGGGCAGAAATTCGACCTCGGCGGTGGAGAGGAGGAGATCTTTCCATTCGGAATATTTCTTCGGCGAAGATCGGTAGAGCACGCGTTTCAACAGAAACAGATCGCAATCGGACTCCGTGCAGATCTCCCACAGCTTGCGCAGGTAGCCGTCGATAATTTCTTTTGCGCTGGCGATCGCTTCGTCGGGCACCCGCACGTCAGTGACGTCGCCCATAGGCGCGGGTACGCCGCGGTTAAAAAGTCTAACTTTTAGTTTGACGGAGATTTTTGCTTTGGGTTTATTTTTCATGTCCAGCGAAACGCCGCCCTCGTTTTTCAGAACGGACAGCGTCACGGGCTTGTCCTGTTCCCGCACGCAGAACGTGCCTGCGAAAACGTTTCCCTTGATCAGACTGAACGCGAACGTTTGCTCGGGCGGCAATAACGCCGCCATTCTGCCCTCGGTAAAGATCGCCGTTTCCTCGGCAGTATAGATCTTTTTCTGTTTCTGTCCAAGTTCGCTCGAACCGCTCTCCTGTCCGCCGCCGCTCCCCGAAGACGACGATCCCGTGCCGCCGCCCGAATCCGCACCGCAATTCTGATCGATCGAGCGGATAAACGGCATATATCCGCTCTTCGAAACGCCGTGGTAGCCGATCGCAAACTCCTTCAGAGTGTTTTTCATCACCTTGCCCGATTTCATCGTCGCATCGGAAAAGAGCTTTTCCATGGCGAGACTCGACGTGTCCTCGATCGCGCTGACGGAAGTCAGCATATCCTTCGCCGTGCCTTCGCACGCGGCGATCAGACAGCTGTCATCCATATATTCGTTGCGTAAAAAGAAGTCGAGCGCGCCGAACACGTCCGTTTTCACAGTCTCCTCGCCGAGTAGGATCAGTTCGCAGAAAATAAGCTTTGGCACCCAGCCCGTTTTGGAATAGATGTGCGCTATGCAGTCGGAAACCGTTTTGCCGTCGCCCTCGATATCCACGCTCGCAGTACCGCAGGAGGCGCGGTCGGAGCTCTTGGGGACGGCGATTTGCGCCGTCACGTGAAATCCCTCTTCCGTCTTGTCCACTCCCGCGGCGAGGATCACCGCCGTCTTTTGAATATCCACGAGTCCGAAATCGTTGGAAAAGAAGGACAAGAGCAGAATGACGGCGAGCAGAACGTACAGCTTCATGGGTACCGTTTGTAAAAATTTACGAAACTTTTTCACGCGGGGACCTCCTTAATAATAACGCAAGCGCAGGCAACAGAATGCAAAAGATCGGGAAGATCCAGAACAGCATCATGGTAATCGTGTGCTGAACGGAAGAGATCCGGTAGTCGAGCAGCATGGTCAACGCGAACAGCGTTACGTTGACGAGAACGGACCAGATCGTGGGCAGGAAATATTTTTTGCCGAACGCCCGCGTCAGACAGTCCACGCCCGCGCGGACGGGAAGCGCGCAGTAGAACACCATAACCAGCGTGAGCAGGAAGAGAAAGAGATAGTCGATTCTGCCGAGCACGGTGATTCCGGAAAAGTATTTGGAAATTTTGGAGAATGCGAAGGTCTGACGGATCGCGATGTCCGAAAAGATACCGTAGAAGGTGGCGAGGAAAAAGAGAATCGCCGCGCCGCCCGCGAGGTAGGCAAGCGCGCCCTTCCACGCCATGCCTTTTTCGTAGCGGAAATTGCCGATCATCGTGAGCAGGAGCGCGGAATCGAAGAACCAGGACATGGTGTAGCCCGTTCCCAGAAAGTACCCGTTGACTCCGCCCGCGCCTACGGGCGCCAGCGCCCCGAAGTCCGCGTTCTTTACGGAAAGAATCATGATTCCGACAAATCCTATGATCGCCGTCGGCGTGAGCGCGTCCCAGACTCTTCCCCAGGAGAAGAGCGGTTTGGAGCACAAATAGGCGGAAATCAGGAAAAAGGAGGAAAATGCAAGAATGGAC
>JAETTR010000271.1 GCA_021768985.1 Bacillota bacterium | reverse complement strand
AATTTGTTTCGGGGTATAATGAACGCATGGGTATGACGGTAAACCAACAGCTTCCCGAACCCGCGGAGCTGAAGGAAGAGCTGCCGCTGACGGCGGAGCTGAAAAAAGTAAAAGAAAAACGGGACGCCGAAATCAAATCGGTGTTTTTGGGAGAATCGCAAAAGTTTCTCGTGATCGTGGGACCGTGTTCGGCGGACAACGAGGACGCGGTCTGCGAGTACGTTTCCCGCCTGGCGCGTTTAAACGAGCGCGTGAAGGAGCGGATCTGTCTGATTCCGCGCGTTTATACGAACAAGCCGCGCACCACGGGGGAGGGATATAAGGGCATGCTGCATCAGCCCACGCCCGACGGCGCGCCCAACCTGTTCCGCGGAATTCGGGCGATCCGCAAGATGCATCTGCGCGTGATTGCGGAGAGCGGACTGACGGCGGCGGACGAAATGCTCTATCCCGAGAACCGCAGCTATCTCGACGATGTTCTTTCGTACGAGGCGGTCGGCGCGCGTTCGGTGGAAAATCAGCAGCACCGCCTGACGGCGAGCGGAATGGACATTCCCGTCGGCATGAAGAACCCCACGAGCGGGGATTTTGCGGTGACGCTCAATTCGGTGAAGGCGGCGCAGAAATCGCATAACTATATTTACCGCCAGTGCGACGTCACGACGGACGGCAATCCGCTCGCGCACGTCATTCTGCGCGGCGGCGTCGATAAATACGGCACGAACATTCCCAACTACCATTACGAGGATCTGATCCGTCTGAACGGTCTGTATCTGGAATCGGGGCTGAAAAATCCCGCGGTGATCGTGGACGCGAACCACTCCAATTCGGGTAAGCAGTTCCGCGAACAGATCCGCATCGTCAGCGAAGTGCTTCACAGCAGATCGTGCAACGCCGAGCTGAAAAAGCTCGTGAAGGGCGTGATGATCGAGAGCTATCTCGAAGAGGGCTCGCAGCCGATCGGCGCGCATTGCGTTTACGGGAAATCGATCACCGATCCCTGCCTCGGCTGGGCGGATACGGAACGCCTGATCGAGAAAATCGCGAAAGAATGTTAAATTAAAATTTTAAACCCGACGGTTGAACACCGTCGGGTTCTTTGTTGTGCTAAAAGAAACCCACCGGCTATGCCGGTGGTAATCACCTTGGAGCTTTAGCTTTAAGCCAAGTGAGGTATACAAAAAAGCTCCTTTGTGCTAAACTGAATGTGGCTCGCAACCGCATACAAATAAGGGAACAAAGGAGGACGTTAAAATGAAGAATCAAGATAACGACACATTCAGTTTAGCACATACGACATGGCGTTGTCAATACCATATCGTATTCACCCCGAAATATCATAGAAAAGTGATATACGGGGCATTGCGTGCGGAAATAGGAAAAATCATGCGGGAATTGTGTCGGCGAAAGAGCGTGGAAATCATAGAGGCGCACGCAATGCCGGATCACATACATATGCTGGTGAGCATACCGCCGAATGAGAGGGTATCAACATACAGAACCAAGAGAAAGAGGACATGATTTCAGCCCAAATCGGAATGGTGGAGTATTATGACCCGTTCAAAGAATGGCTGGAATCATGGAGTAAGAGAACGAAGAAATAAAGGAGATGACCGCTTGCTTGTATGCGGTAGGCGGGCTCTTATGATGGTGCTTGAGCACCGCGCCGGTATCATGCCCTTTAGGGTAAATTAAAGCCCCCACTTTAGTGGGGGATATTTACTTGCGATTTGCCGATTGCTGAATTTTTAAAATTCAAATTACGACGGCGATGCAAGATTCAATATCTCTTTCCTGAAAGGCGGGGAAGTAAACGGCAAAACGTTTTTTCTGCGCGGTACTATTTCCCTTTTATTCAACATAATTATAAATATCTTGTCGAATAAAGGGGAATTTTTTATGTGGGAAAGTATTGACGCCCGAGCGGTTGCCTGCGGAAAATACATCGTATTGACGGGTTGTACCGTGCGCACGTGCGCAAACGTTCTCGGATCAAGCAAATCAACCGTACATACGGTAGTGACTTATTAGAACGGTTTATATGGGTAATTGAATAGGTATCAGCCAAGTGGGCGGGAAATCGTAAGGTTTCTCGCTTTTTTCGTTGTTAGCAATAATACTTAACTGCCTCAAAGAACGAACTCTATTTCGAAAAAAGTTAGCAAACTATAAAAATCCGAAATAAAAACAAAATTATCTACCATTCGACAGTAAAATACTCTTGTTTTTTTGTGCCTAATGTGATATACTTATTTCGAAAAAAGTTAGCA